>JAMXAE010000003.1 GCA_024281695.1 Nitrosomonas sp.
ACAACTAACCAATTCACTCACCAATTAATCCGAGATTGCTCTGAAATGGGGAATTCGCGTCATTTTGCAAAGGTCTCGGTTTGATTATTGGAGGGAAAAGAAAATCGAGCTATAAGTTTCTATAGTTAAAGATTGCGTTCTAAATAATTCAATGTGCTTGTTTGCTGAGCTATTAACTGGTGTATAAGTTTGTTTCGTGCAAAGTACAACACAATTGATTATCGTTAGATTTCTTGTAGTTATTAATAGATGATTAAGATGACTATCATCGAAGTAATTTGACTATGCGAATAATCAGAAAATCAAGGCAGATCAAGTTTTTCCTGATCCAAGTAATGCATTGCGTGTAAATTCATTTATAATTCACCCTTCATTAAAAGAGTTCAGTACAACTTTGGGTTTTATTTGCAAGTAGATAGGCAAGAAAAGGGAGATCATCAATGCATATAGGCATACCCGCAGAGATTCGCGGGGGAGAAACGCGCGTAGCAGCTACACCGGAGACCGTGAAGAAATTTACTGCCAAGGGCGTTCATAAGGTATTAGTGCAATCAGGAGCTGGTGCTGGCGCCAGTATACCGGATTCGGCTTATCAAGAGGCTGGGGCAACTATAATTACGGATGTGGCTGAGTTGTATGGGCAATCAAAAATTTTGCTCAAAGTACGTGGCCCAGAATCTAATGAGTTAGCAATGATGCGTAAGGATGCTGTATTGCTGGGTCTCTTGTCCCCGCACCAGAAGGATGGAATAGACGCTTTAGCTCGATATGGGTTGACGGCATTCGCGATGGAAAAGCTACCCCGTATTTCTCGAGCGCAGAATATGGATGTCTTATCGTCACAAGCAAATATTGCGGGCTACAAAGCTGTGATCATGGCAGCCAACGTTTATCAAAGATTCTTTCCTATGCTAATGACGGCAGCGGGTACTGTGAAAGCAGCTCGAGTTCTGATCTTGGGCGCAGGTGTTGCTGGTCTGCAAGCGATTGCCACAGCTAAAAGACTAGGCGCTGTGGTCGAGGCATTTGATGTGCGGCCAGCAGCAAAAGAGCAAGTGGAAAGTCTAGGTGCTAAATTTGTGGAAGTACCGCTTAGCGATGAAGAAAAAGCAAAAGCTGAAACAGCAGGTGGGTATGCGACTGAAATGTCTGATGACTATAAGCGTCGTCAAGGTGAGCTAGTGCATGAACGAGCAATCGCGGCAGATATCATTATTACTACCGCTTTAATTCCCGGGCGCCCTGCCCCTGTTTTGATTAAGGAAGAAACAGTGCGAGCGATGAAGCCAGGTTCGGTAATTGTAGATATGGCAGTTGAAGCAGGTGGCAATTGTCCCCTGTCGGAATTGGATAAAACAGTGGTTAAACATGGTGTGCACCTGATCGGGATCGCAAATATTCCAGGATTAGTAGCGGCAGATTCTAGTACGTTATATGCACGAAATCTAATGAATTTTCTTAACTTGATGCTGAATCCGGAAAGTGGTGAGCTTAAAGTAGATCGTGAAGATGAAATTATTGCTGGGACATTGGTTTGTAGTGGCGGGGAAATTATCGCTAAACCATAATTAACGATAAACTCAAGCAGAGTTACTTTATATCAATTGTTATATCTCGAACGGACAGTTAACGAATTTTAAAGGAGTAATCATGATTGGTGACATTGATCCATTTATTATCAATCTAACGGTTTTTGTGTTGGCGGTTTTTGTTGGCTATCATGTTGTATGGAATGTGACTCCAGCTTTGCATACACCTTTGATGTCAGTAACTAACGCTATTTCTGGCATTATTCTCGTAGGTGCGATGTTGGCAGCCGGACCGGCTGAAGCGGATTGGGGCGTGTGGCTCGGTGCTGTTGCGGTAACACTGGCTTCAATTAATGTTTTTGGTGGATTTCTGGTAAGTCAGCGGATGCTGGAAATGTTCAAGAAAAAAGACAAAAAAGGAAACGCGTAAATGTCAGCAAATATGGTAGCACTTGCATATTTAGTGGCTTCAGTATTTTTTATACTGGCACTAAAAGGGCTAAGCTCGCCTGAATCTGCACGCCGTGGCAATTTATTCGGTATGGTTGGTATGGCGATTGCGGTTGCCACAACTTTGACGCTTACCCAGAACTGGCCTTTGATTCTGGGGTGTATTGTAGCGGGTGGTATTATTGGTGCGCTTGTTGCGCAGCGCGTGCAGATGACGGCAATGCCGGAACTGGTTGCGTTTATGCACTCACTGGTTGGTTTGGCGGCCGTATTTATTGCGATTGCAGCGGTTAATAATCCGGTTTCATTCGGTTTACCAGAAGTTTTACCCGGGGGCAGTAAACTAGAGTTGTTTTTGGGAACCTTCATTGGCGCCATGACATGGTCTGGTTCGGTGATTGCATTCCTGAAACTGTCCGGTCGCATGAGCGGCACACCAATTGTTTTTAGCGGTCAGCATATGATTAATCTATTGCTGGCGATCGTTATGATCGGATTCGGTCTGTGGTTTTTCTTTAGTGAAACGACAAACTGGAATGCGTTTATAGCAATGACCGCCATTGCATTCATTCTGGGATTCCTGATTATTGTTCCTATTGGCGGCGCTGATATGCCGGTAGTGATATCCATGCTGAACTCCTATTCTGGGTGGGCCGCGGCAGGTATTGGTTTTTCTCTGGGTAATCCGATGTTGATCATCGCAGGATCACTGGTTGGCAGCTCGGGTGCGATTCTCTCGTATATCATGTGTAAAGCCATGAACCGGCCATTTCTATCGGTTATTTTGGGTGGCTTTGGCAGTGATGGTGGAGCCGTGGCGGCAGCTGACGATGGCGCGCAGAAGACATACCGCAGTGGTAGCGCAGAGGATGCGGCTTTCTTAATGGGTAATGCTGATAGTGTTATTATTGTTCCTGGATATGGTTTGGCGGTTGCAAGGGCGCAACATGCTGTCAAGGAATTGGCTGAGGTATTGCATGAGAAAGGTGTAAATGTGCGCTTTGCAATTCATCCGGTCGCTGGACGTATGCCGGGGCATATGAATGTGCTGTTAGCAGAAGCCGAGATTCCTTATGAACAAGTCTTGGAAATGGAAGAAATTAACAGTGATTTCTCAAATACCGATGTTGTATTGGTCTTGGGTGCGAATGATGTGGTGAATCCAGCAGCAAATGTTCCAGGAAGTCCTATCTATGGCATGCCTATTCTAGATGCGTATAAAGCACGTACAGTTATGGTGGTTAAGCGTAGTATGGCTGTGGGTTATGCTGGTCTTGATAATGATTTGTTTTATATGGATAAGACTATGATGATATTTGGAGATGCTAAGAAAGTGGTCGAACATATGGTCAAAGCCCTATAATTCACTGTTATAGTGAAAATTCTTTAGATAAAAGAAGCAATATTTTAACCGTATTGCGAAAGTCTTGGGGATGTTCCATAAACTGCAGAAAAATAGCCCTTCTGTTTCAGGTTGATGTATCCTCGGTTGCGATTCCGAAATATCCGTCATAAAGTATTGATGAGGTCATATAGAAGCGAGTTGAAAGGCATTGTTGGGAAGATAGGATATGACAGAGACTGTGTAAGTAGAGATTCAAGAAGATCATATTCATAGGGTAGTGAGAACGGAGATCCGAAGATTCCAGATTCCGCCAGCGCATGTCATGTAGGTACAAAGGCCTATCAGTCGGAGAATTTTTTCGTATACGACGCCTAGAAATAAATAAGATATAGACCCCGCACAGTAGATTAGATGATACTGTGCGGGCCCTTAAAGAATATTATTTCTCTTTATTTATTCGCTTAGTAAGTTTTTGCGAGTAATCATGATTCAAGATCTCTAAATGGGAGAGCCTTAGAAACACCAAATCCTTGAGCGTAATCTACACCAATCTGGTGTAGTTTTGTAATAATGTCATCACTTTCAACTAACTCAGCTATTGTTTTAATTTCCATTTTATGAGCAAGTTGATTAATAGTTATTATTTTTTCTAAGTCATCTTCATCACGAAGAATATTACAAACTAAGCTTCCATCAATCTTTAAGTAATCTACATCGATTTTATCTAGTAACTCAAATGAGTCGCTAGTAAAGCTGCAGAGAGAAACTAAACATCCTAATTCACGAACTTTCTGTGCGAAAATGAGTGTATCTGCAGCATTGGCTTCCGCATCCAACACTTCAACCTCAAAGCAAAGAGTTGAGGCGGCTACATTCATTTCTTGTAATTGATTTTGAATAAAAAGGGGGAAAGCAGGATCGCTTAAAGTATCTTTAGCGATATTAAGACAAAATGTTGAGTTAGCTGAGGCGTGAGTAGATAACCATTGCACGATATGATTTACTATCCATCGATCCAGCTGTGGCATCATTTTAAATTGATCTACTAGCGGTAAGAATGAACCTGGAGGCATCAAGTTGTTTTCTTCTTCGTTCATACGAATCAGAATTTCATAGTGCGAAGATGACGCAGTGTTTGATTTGATTGGGCTTATTTTTTGGTAATAAAGATTAAATTCCCCCCCCTCAATTGCTTGTGCAATACGCGCTACAGTTGTACTTCCTGATCCCGATATTTGAGTGCTTTGAGGATTTATATTATCTTTGGCAGGAGATTCGTTAGTTTTATGAAGTTCTGGTTTAACTAAATTTTTAGCTTTATTTTTTGGAATCGCCTGATTCTTTTTTTGCGCACGAGGGGTATGTAGAGTATAGAAGCCGATTGCTTTTCCTTTGCTGTCAAGATGAGGAATATATTGTTCAGTGAAAATATAGGGGAAGCTTTTGGCTGACTTAAGAATACGCTCATTGTGTACTGTTTTCCCAGCTTGAATCTCTTCAACACAATTTTTTATACCAGAAAAAAATTCTTCATTGGAGAATTCCATGAGCAATCTACCATCTATCTGATCTGGTTTTAATCTAAACCAACGGCTGAATGTTCGATTATGGTAACGACAGCGCAAGTCGATATTAAAATAAGCCAGCATGATTGGAATATTTTCATCGATAAGTTGAAGTCTTATTTTACTTTCAGAAGCTATTTTCTCAGCCCATAACCGATGTTTAATCTCATTTGCGAGTCTTTCTTTGCTAACTAGAAGTTGATCAGAATAGCTTTTGATATTTCTTTCTGTACGTACTATTTGGATTGCTATGAGTAGTAATGATAGAGTTAACGAAAGCCATAATGCTGCATTCCAGTGCAATGTGAGTTCATTAACAAAATATATGTTGATTATGACAAGAGTAATTGTCAGTATTAAAGCGATGCAAACTACCAGATATGGTTTGACTATATGGAATAGTGAGGTTCTATGCATGACTATTTCTTATCCTTGGTATCTGGGATTCATAATGTGAGTTAATGACATCTTATATTAAGATGGTAATTGTCTACATATCTAATATTTCGCTGTATAGAAGGAAAGCGGTTTCGGTCTTAACCAGAATTTCCATGAATTAGAACGCATTATCACAAAATCCTGAGATGAATTTTTATTTAGGGTTGTAATAGTTAATTGATTAATTCTTCCTTCCTTAAGGGCTGCATATAGAGGGGAAAACCAGTTCTGCTCCATATCTTTCAGGGTTTCGCGCCAATCATAGGCATTTTTATATTTAGCTTTGCTAAATAAAGCATCGAGTACCATAAGGTGATTCCCGACTATTTCAGCTTGTAGCCATTCGGTGGCACTGGAGGGTAGTTTTGAATGATTTGTGTGACTGGCTAAAGATAATGCGCGAGGTAAGTCATCATCACTCCATACATGTGAATAAGGGGAGTGTATTGATTGCGGCATATTTCCTCCTCCCCAGAACCAAACGCTATTGATGGCTAATTCTCCACGAGACTCACGTGCTTGATTAATTGGGTGCTCATGAAGCAACATTTGGATTTCATTGAATATTCTATGCCAAGTAATGCTTTCATTGCCTGTTGGTAAGAAATTATTAATGTTCATGCATGTGACTTGACTGAGCGTATATGTTTGCATTTCCAGTGCTCTAGATTTTTGGATATACCAACGGTCAGGGCGTAATGGCAAAAAAGAGAAATCTTGATTACCTAAATTAATATTTAGATCTCGTGCTATTTGCCCGGCTTCTTCTTTAGAAATCTGGAAGATTTGACTGTCAGCAAGCATGATATGATTTTGTTCTATACGTAGATGCACTGGATCGGCACGTATCCAATAATCTTTACTAGTTTTCGCCAAAGAAGGATCGTCAGTGTGTAGCATTATTGGTGCAATAGGCCAATTGTTTTGCTGTTTTTCTACATTAAACACTTTGCATAACCACGCTTCCATTTCTTGTGACTGATTCTGCGTAGAAAAACTTTTTGACAAGATTTTTTCTAAAGAGGGCATTGGCAGATCATTATAAATTTCTGACTGTGATACATCAGGCCAAAATAGATTGGGTATGAGAAGGTTTAAATTCATTGGCATGATACAGGTTTCTATATATTTGTTTATTATATTAAATGCTATTTTTTCGATGTCGTGGTTTACATTATTCGGCGCTGTAATTTTAAATTAGTTATGTTATTACTCTAGTAATAGATAATATATATTTGCAAGTTTGCTAGTCATCATGGAAGGGTGTGGCGTTTACACGTATAATAATGGCATAGCTGGAATTATACGAAGTTTATTTTATAGGCAACTAATTTCGCTTGCGATGAGCAAGTATAAATAGTTAATGCATTTTCTCTTCGGTTTAATTTCTCACCGCTTGCGGCGAGTGCTTTATTTAAAAAAAACCGGGTATTACATGATTTAATGTAGTACAGGAATTTTTCTTATAAGTGTAATGATCTTTGTTTTCTGCTCTTCTGATTGAATTATAGAAAATGTATCGAGCTAAGAATCACGTGACGTGAAATTTATTCAGGTTCATGAACTTATGGTAGCTTATCGTATTAGTTATTAGTAAGAGTTTAATAAAATGGTAATTTTTTTATAAACTTCATTTGATATATCAGATGTTTGGGGATGTTATGTATCAGCATATAAAAGTACCTGTCGATGGTAAAAGAATTCTAATCAATAATGATAATTCATTGAGTGTACCAGATAATCCCATTATCCCTTTTATTGAAGGAGATGGGATTGGTATTGATATTACTCCGGTAATGCGCAAAGTTGTCGATTCATCAGTTGAAAAAGCTTATGGAGGTCGACGCAAAATATCATGGATGGAAATATATGCGGGTGAGAAATCAACACGAATTTATGGTACAGATGTGTGGTTACCGGAAGAAACTTTGCAAGCAGCTAAAGAGTTTATAATTTCAATTAAAGGACCTCTAACAACTCCAATCGGTGGGGGTATCCGTTCAATTAATGTAGCATTACGTCAACAGCTAGATTTATACATTTGTTTGCGCCCCGTGCGTTATTTTAGTGGTGTGCCAAGTCCAGTGAAGAATCCAGAAAAAACCGATATGGTTATTTTTCGTGAGAATTCTGAGGATATCTATGCGGGCATAGAATGGGAAGCAGAATCAGAATCCGTTAAGAAAGTTATTAATTTTCTAATTAAAGATATGGGAGTAACTAGTATACGTTTTCCTCAAACTTCTGGCATCGGTATTAAGCCAGTTTCAAAGGAAGGAACGGAACGTTTAGTTCGAAAGGCAATTCTATATGCTATAGATAATAAACGTGAATCAGTTACTTTGGTGCATAAAGGTAATATTATGAAATTTACCGAAGGTGCATTCAAGAAATGGGGCTATGCTTTGGCTGCTAGAGAATTTGGAGCAGAATTACTGGATGGAGGACCTTGGATGAAATTACCGTTGGAAAAAGGTGGAATTATCATTAAAGATGTAATTGCGGATGCTTTCTTACAGCAAATTTTGTTACGCCCAGAAGAGTATGATGTGGTAGCGACATTAAACTTAAATGGTGATTATATTTCTGACGCGTTGGCAGCTCAGGTTGGTGGAATAGGTATTGCGCCAGGAGCCAATCTTAGCGATTCTGTTGCAATTTTTGAGGCAACACACGGTACGGCACCTAAATATGCAGGGAAAGATCAAGTCAATCCTGGTTCAATTATTTTATCGGCGGAGATGATGCTGCGCCACATGGGTTGGATAGAGGCGGCGGATCTGCTTGTTAGAGCCATGGAAACAGCTATTCAAGATAAAATAGTTACTTATGATTTTGCAAGGCAAATGACTAATGCCAAGAAGGTTTCTTGTTCGGAATTTGGTGATGCAATGATTGAACGGTTAAATTGACTAGTATAATATAGATACTCCCCTGTCACAAGCGACAAGGGGAGATCTATATATCTTTTACTGTGTTAAAAAGTTTACGCCAGTTTTCTAAACAAACAGTTAAGCGGATTGGATATTAGAGGCTTGTTTTCCTTTCGGGCCCTGAGTGACATCAAAGCTCACCTTCTGACCTTCTTTGAGTGTTTTAAATCCAGACATGTTGATTGCTGAAAAGTGTGCAAATAAATCTTCGCTACCATCATCAGGAGTAATAAAACCAAAACCCTTAGAATCATTAAACCATTTTACTGTACCTGTTGCCATTTCTACTTCCTATATAAGAAACTGGGCCGGAAACCCTAACACTATTTGAATTTCAAGATCATTGACGGATAAACTGGTACCGCAGAGAACTTAAAGCCAAACGCCATTTGCTATTTTACGCAAATCTGGGGTTAAAGTCAAGCGGTTACACAATATTTGTATATAAAAATTACGTAATTGTCTCAAGAGACTTGAAAATTTTGTCGTAATCATCAACTATGTCGATAGTGAAGTATTTTGTATGAATATTCTTTCTGAATAGAAATTAGTAGGAAAATAGTTATGGCTAAAAGCGATTCAGAAGTCATCAATCTTATACAGGAGGGGAGAGCTAAACAGAAATCTCCTCCGATGTATAAGATTCTGTTATTAAATGATGACTTTACACCTATGGAGTTTGTTATAGAGGTGTTGAAGGTGTTTTTTTCCATGAATCAAGAGAAAGCAACACAAATAATGCTAAAGGTGCATACGGAGGGAGTCGGTGTGTGTGGTGTATACCCAAGTGATATTGCAAGTACCAAAGTTAATCAGGTAGCTGAATTTGCGAGAAGAAATCAGCACCCACTCAGATGCATAATGGAGGAAAACTGAAATGATAGCTCCAGATTTAGAAGTTAGTTTGCATATGGCATTTGTGGAGTCTAGACAAAAACGCTATGAATTTATTACAGTAGAGCATTTGTTGCTAGCGATGCTTGATAACGCAAGTGCTGCTGAAGTTTTAAATGCTTGCTTGGTGGATATTGAAGATTTACGATTAGTGTTGTTGGATCATATAACACGACATACACCGATTATTAATGGTAATGAAGAAGTTGACACTCAGCCAACATTGGGCTTTCAGCGTGTCATTCAGCGAGCCATATTGCATGTTCAGTCATCAGGAAAGAAAGAAGTTACGGGTGCTAATGTGCTTGTGTCAATATTTGGTGAGAAAGATTCGCATGCAGTGCATTTTTTGCACCAAAGGGGTGTTACACGTTTGGATGTGGTTAATTATATCTCACACAATATCCGAAAAGCACCGCAGAAAAATGATGCTAAAACTGGAAATGAAGGGGACGATGAGCCAGAATCCAATTCTGGTGGTTTGCTTGAGAATTACACGGTAAATCTTAATCACCTCGCACTAATTAATAAAATCGACCCTTTAATAGGTCGTGACAAGGAGATTGAGCGTGTCATACAAACGTTATGTCGACGCCGTAAAAATAACCCATTATTAGTTGGTGAGGCTGGTGTAGGGAAAACTGCAATTGCGGAAGGTTTGGCAAAACGTATCGTTGAAGAAGATGTGCCTGAGCTACTATTAAAGCATCAGATCTATGCTCTTGATATGGGAGCATTGTTAGCAGGTACCAAATATCGAGGAGATTTTGAGCAGCGCTTAAAAATGCTATTAAAGCAATTGACTGATAATCCAGTTGCTATTTTGTTTATTGATGAGATTCACACATTAATTGGTGCTGGAGCTGCTTCAGGTGGAGTCTTGGATGCATCAAATCTCTTAAAGCCAGTTTTGAGCACCGGGCAATTAAGATGTATTGGTGCCACGACTTTTAGTGAATATCGCGGAATATTTGAGAAAGATCATGCATTATCAAGGCGCTTCCAGCAAATTGAAGTGAACGAACCCAGCGTGGATGAAACAGTAGCTATTTTGCGTGGCTTGAAATCACGTTATGAACAACATCATAAAGTTAAATATACCACCAGTGCGCTAATCTGCGCAGCAGAGCTATCAGAGCGCTATATCAATGATAGGCATTTGCCGGATAAAGCAATTGATGTACTTGATGAAGCGGGAGCCGCGCAACGGATATTACCAAAATCGAAGAAACGTAAAATTATTGGTAAAAGTGAAATTGAGAACGTGGTAGCCAAGATTGCAAGAATTCCTCCTCAGAATATTTCGATGAATGATCGTAATAAGTTGAAGACACTGGATCGCGATATGAAAGCCATTGTTTTTGGACAGGATAACGCAATTAATTCACTGACTGCCGCTATCAAAATGGCAAGAAGCGGGCTCGGTAATCCGCAGAAACCTGTAGGTTCTTTTCTTTTCTCAGGTCCGACAGGAGTAGGGAAAACCGAAGTAGCAAGACAGTTAGCGTATGCGCTTGGTATTCATTTGCATCGCTTCGATATGTCGGAATATATGGAACGTCATGCGGTATCTCGTTTGATTGGTGCGCCACCTGGGTATGTGGGCTATGATCAAGGTGGATTATTGACAGAAGCGGTGATAAAACAACCTTACTCAGTTTTATTATTGGATGAAATTGAAAAAGCGCACACAGATATTTTTAATATTTTGTTGCAGGTCATGGATTATGGGACGTTAACAGATAATAATGGACGCAAGGCAGATTTCCGTAATGTAATCATTATTATGACAACAAATGCGGGTGCCGAATCCCTCACTAAAGCTTCGATTGGATTTACAAAGTCAAAATTTTCTGGTGATGAGCTGGTAGATATAAAAAAGCTATTTACTCCTGAGTTTCGTAATCGATTGGATGCAATAATTTCATTCGCTTCTTTAGATCAGGAAGTTATTTTGCGTGTGACTGACAAGTTTTTAATTCAACTGGAAACACAATTGCATGAAAAGAAAGTAGAAGCTACATTTACAGAAAAATTGCGCAAATATCTCGCAAAAAATGGTTTTGATCCGCTGATGGGCGCGCGTCCCATGGAGCGCCTTATCCAAGATGCAATTCGTGGTTCATTGGCTGATGAATTACTATTTGGGCGTCTTACTAATGGCGGTAAAGTAACGGTTGATATCGATAGTAATGATAAAGTGACTCTCTTTTTTGAGGAAGAGCCCGCATCAATTAATTGATTCTAGTTACATATAAAAATGATGTTTATATTTCTACATTCGAATCCTCTGAAAAATAATCGGATATTTATTGAGGAGCTTTGTTTGCTTCATATTGTTTTTTTATCTCTCTTGACGATTATTTCACTTGGAATGAATTCGATTGAAATGATGGTGTGGTACTACTTGCAATAGCGGTGCGCAACCACTTGATGAGGCTATGTGCGCTATAGCATAATGACGCTTATTTGCAGAAATACTCGTTTACAAATGGGTAATTGATTAGAAAGAAGATTCTTAATCCATAGATTTAAACGGATTAAGAATGTGCACTCCTCTTCATATCTTTGTTGCAATAACTATTAAAGAAGCTCCTTTTGACCATCCTATCAGAGTCTTTTTTGTAATGCTGCAGTATAGAAATAAATGTAGGAAGAGAGTGGTATTAAATTCGTACCTTTCTCAAAGATGTTTGAGTATTTTCAAGAAAGCCAGTTATGAATTTTAATTGAAGTCGCAGAGGTGTTATCTTTTTTTGTTCGGAGAGGGTGTGTAGTCAAAAAGAATTTTTTAGTAAGTTTTTAGTAAGATTAAGAACACTTATCTAGGATTAATAGTGAAATTATTTATTTTTAAGATGAGTCCATTCCCTTGAAGAATAAGATTCTTTTCTTTTCCTACCCTACTGTTCTGTGATCAGCTATATGCGTTTTAGTAGGTAGTGGTAATATACGCATTTTCTCAGTTTCTAACAATTTTAAAGGGCTGATATCACATGTTTTCGCAGAAAAAAAGTATAGAAAGTGTTGATCCAGAAATATGGAAGGCGATTAAAGGCGAGATACAACGCCAAGAAGAATATATCGAATTAATTGCCTCAGAGAATTACGCAAGTCCCGCTGTGATGCAAGCTCAAGGTTCCGTGTTAACCAATAAATATGCAGAAGGCTACCCAGCCAAACGCTACTATGGCGGCTGTATGTATGCTGATCAGGTGGAACAATTAGCGATTGATCGCTTAAAAGCACTATTTGGTGCTGAGTATGTCAATGTGCAACCTCATTCAGGTTCTCAAGCCAATGCAGCGGTTTATCTTTCGGCATTAAAGCCTGGTGATACTTTGCTTGGCATGTCGCTAGCGCACGGAGGGCATTTAACCCATGGTTCTAGCGTTAATATGAGTGGGAAGATTTTTAATTCGATTTCTTATGGATTGCATCCAGAAACTGAAGTACTGGATTATAACGAAGTAGAGCGACTAGCTCATGAGCATAAGCCAAAAATGATCGTTGCCGGTGCTTCTTCTTATGCCCGAGTCATTGATTGGAAAAGGTTTCGTAAGATTGCTGATGCAGTTGGTGCGTATCTGTTTGTTGATATGGCTCATTATGCCGGTCTGGTGGCAGCAGGTTTTTATCCTAATCCAGTTGGAATAGCAGATTTTGTTACCAGTACTACGCATAAAACGCTGCGCGGTCCACGTGGCGGTATTATCATGGCCAAGCCTGAGCATGAGAAGGCGTTGAATTCTGCCATTTTTCCGCAAACACAAGGTGGCCCATTGATGCATGTGATTGCAGCGAAGGCTGTTGCATTCAAGGAAGCTGCCACAAAAGAATTCAAAGATTATCAAGAACAGGTTATCGAAAATGCGCGTGTAATGGCAAAAGTTTTGCAACAGCGCGGGCTCCGAATTGTGTCAGGTCAGACTGATTGTCATATGTTCCTGGTCGATTTGCGTGCAATGAATCTGACTGGTAAGCAAGCAGAAGAATCACTTGAGTTGGCGCATATTACAGTGAATAAAAATGCTATTCCCAACGACCCACAAAAACCATTTGTTACCAGCGGTATCCGAGTTGGGTCGCCAGCAATAACTACGCGAGGATTTAAAGAACTGGAAGTGGAACAATTGGCCAATTTAATCGCTGATGTACTTGCTGCGCCTACAGATTCCGTCGTTTTATCACGTGTAGCCACTGAAGCAAAACAGTTATGTGCAAAATTCCCAGTATATGGATAGATGCACCAGGTTTGGCAGATGTAAGAAGTAACTATCTGTTCAGGGTAACTTAGTATGAAATGTCCTTTTTGCAATGCAGATGACACTAATGTGATGGATTCTCGTGTGAGTGAAGATGGTCATAAAATACGTCGTCGGCGTCGTTGTCAGGCTTGTGACAAACGTTTTACGACCTATGAAACGGTCGAATTACGTTTGCCGCAAGTTGTAAAACATGATGGTAATCGTGCTGAGTTTGATCGGAATAAATTGTTGACAGGATTTAAACGAGCACTTCATAAACGTCCCGTTCCTACTAGCTATGTGGATGCCGCGATAGACCGGATTGTGCAAAAGTTTTTAAGCACGGGAGAACGTGAGGTTTCATCACGTAGTATTGGTGAGAGCGTGATGCAAGAACTTTATCAATTGGATGAAGTCGCTTATATCCGTTTCGCATCGGTTTATAAGAGCTTCCAGGATATCGATGATTTTCGTAATGCTATCAAGGAAGTCAAAAACCCCCATGAGCAATTGTCATCCAAGAAAGTAACTTAGAAATTAGCATTTAATAGTTATTTTGTCGGCTGACTCTACAGTCAAACCCATTAGATTGTCTGTTCTTACAAAAACTTTACCAATATGTTTACTCCCGCTGATTATGCATTCATGTCATATGCTCTGCGACTAGCGGAGAAAGGTCTTTATAGCACGCCACCGAATCCACGTGTTGGTTGTGTGATTACACAAAACGAACAGATTGTTGGGAGTGGCTGGCATGAACGAGCAGGACAATCGCATGCGGAGATTAATGCATTGAATGTTGCAGGAGTGGCGGCACGGGGAGCGACTGCTTATGTAACGTTGGAGCCTTGTAGTCATTATGGACGTACGCCACCTTGTGCTGATGCTTTGATCGAGTCAGGTATTGCTAAGGTCATCATCAGCATGGAAGATCCTAATCCAATCGTATCGGGGCGGGGGTGTGCATTATTGGAGAGAGCCGGAATCGTAGTGCAAACTGGCTTATTACAAGCGGATGCGCGTGCGCTGAATATAGGTTTTGTCGCTCGTATGACTTCCCAAAGGCCATGGATCAGATTAAAAACAGCTGCTAGCCTGGATGGTAAGACGGCGCTGAATAATGGAATCAGTCAGTGGATTACGGGCGAAGCTGCAAGACAGGATGGTCATCGGTGGCGAGCTCGTTCATGCGCCGTAATGACAGGTATCGGTACAATCAAATCAGACAATCCTCGACTGACCGTTCGTCATGTCGAAACATCGCGTCAACCTAAGAAAATAGTCTTGGATAGTCATTTAGTTATTCCATTGGACGCTAAATTATTGCAAGGTGAAGAAGAGGTGTTTATTTTTACCGCTCTTGATGAAGCTCTGGAGAAAAAGACAGTACTGAAGAAGATGGGTGTTCAGGTCATTGTTTTGCCTAATAACGAAGGTGGGGTGGATCTGACAAGAATGATGACCATGCTGGCTGATTTTGGAATGAATGAAGTGTTGGTTGAAGCGGGGTGTGGATTAAATGGCGCTTTAGTACATGCCGGATTAGTGGATGAACTGATTATTTTTCTGGCCCCACATCTGCTGGGAAATAATGCGCAAGGTATGTTAAAGCTGCCAGAATTAGTGAATCTGGAACAAAAGAAAGTACTTAGAATTCAGGATTTACGCATGATTGGGCGAGATATCCGAGTGATTGCAACGTTTCTATAAGATTGTTTGCTTTATTCACGATGAGGTCTTTTGGCAAGTTTACGCTGCAATGTGCGACGATGCATATTTAATATTCGTGCAGTAACCGATATGTTATTGTCGTTTTCAACCAAAATACGATGAATGTACTCCCATTCCAGTCGGCCAACTGACAAAGGATTTTCACTAATGGGCGTATTGGCTTCACCTTCTGTGCGTTCGAAGGCTGCCATGATTTCATCCGCATCGACGGGTTTCGCAAGATAGTGCGTGGCACCCAGCTTAATAGCTTCAACTGCAGTGGCAATGCTAGCATAGCCAGTCAACATGACAATGCGCGTGCCGGGATCTTGTGTTTTTAGTTGCTCGACTAAAACTAATCCGGATTCACTAGACAATTTCAGATCGACAATCGCATATTCAGGTGACGACGCTTCAGCCTGTTTTAATGCATCTTCGATAGTATGTAAACATGCTACGCTGAAACCACGTTTTTTCATGGCTTTTGCTAATACATCACAGAATACTTCATCATCATCGACGATCAATAAGCTAGGGTATTCGTTGATATCTGGTGGCGAAGTTTCGATCATCATATCTCTACCTACTCTATCAATGGTAAAACTACCTGTGTGCAGGCTCCACCACTTTCAAGGTTAAACAAACGGACACTGCCACCAAATCGTTCAATGTTTGCATTGGCAAGAAATAAGCCAATTCCGAAGCCCTGTCCGGGGGCTTTGCTGGAAAAAAAAGCATCGCCAGCCCGTTGCATGGCTTCAGCAGACAATCCTTCACCGTCATCAATAATTTCAAGCTGTAATGCCGATGATTTCCAATTACTTTTGATCTCAATACATTTTGAAGATGCATCCGCAGCATTATTGAGTAGATTTAATATTGATTGACTCAATAATTGATTATCCATAATTCTGGGAGCAGGCTGCACTCCTGTACTTCGATAAGTGAATTTAACGGAAGGGCGTATCAATTTCCATTTGTCAAGAATCTGATGAAGAAACTCGTCGACGTGCAGTTCGCTGCCATGTTCAGCCCTGGTTTGGCCTGCTTTCGCTAATAGTTGAGTTAAGGTTTGTTTGCAGTGAGTAATTTGATCTCGCAGAATACGAATGTTATTCTGAAATTCACTGTCGTGCATGTATTCTTGTTGTAATTCTCCTGTTACAACAGCCATGGTTGAAAGTGGAGTACCCAGTTCATGCGCTGCACCGGCAGCCAGCGTTCCCAAAGCAATAATTTGTTCATTGCGTAACGCCTGTTCTCGGGCTTTAGCAAGGTCTCTATCCCGGTCTCGGATAGAGGAACTCATTCTAACCACAAACCATGCAATGATAACGGTGCTTAGTACAAATGCTAGCCACATACCTGAAACATGCACTGTAAATTCAATCAGATGATTGTTGTGATCGTGAGGTAGGGGAATATAGTTAAACAGTAATAATGTATAACATCCGATTGTGATAATAGCCATAACCCATGTGTAACGCCAAGGCAGTGTGGCGGCTGCGATTGTTAAAGGGAGTAGGTATAATGAAATAAACGGATTGGTTGATCCACCGCTGAAATACAATAAAGTACTGAGTGCCAGAACATCTATGAGTAACTGTAAGAAAAATTCTATATGAGATACCGGCCATTTACGATGCAATCGAATCCACGTCAGTAAATTTAGCAGCGCGAGTATGGCAATAACTGTGACCAATTGAGTCCAGGGGATGACAATATCGATGGTCCAGTACACCAAAGTTAGTGTTAAGCATTGTGCAATAATGGCGATATTCCGCAGCAAGAATAAACGTTGTAAATTTTTACTGAGAGGCGATTGACTAAGGTCACTAAACATGATGCAAAGATAGATGTGGAGAAGTTTTGGCTTATTTGTAAAATAAGATAGAACATTAGCTTAAATTCATTCACATTGCTATGTGACAAATTGTCTCAGCCCAGATTGGGCAGCTTAGAATTGCAAAACATATTCTGTTTGAGGAAACTTTTTTCTTAATGTGAATTCCAGAAAAAGATCGATGGCATACAGTTCGTTGTGCTATTCATTGTCGCGCTAAAGATGCTTGATTATACAGCCTTGATAAAGAATTCCTGATTCTGGGGAAATTTCATCCGAGCGAGTGTTTATCAGAATCATGGTAACTAATGGTTTTTTCAGTTAGAATCATGGGCCATTTTATCTTATGCCAATGAATTCGCATTATCTTTACGGAATTATTTTATGATTCTTATTCTTGTTCCAAATACCCGGTTGGATAGTCCGGAGTATAAACAATTGTCGTTGCATCTAGCTAATTTTTCCGGGATATCTACGCGAGTACATACTGAAGTTGGTATTGAACAAACGCTGACAGAGATCTATCTGATTGGTAACACTAAAGTATTATCTATTGAAGATGTCAGTTCCCTTCCCTGTGTCGATCGAGTTGTAAGGGTTTCTGAAGAATATCGTGTTTTGGGACGGCATAAAAATGATGATCGTCCAACTTTCTTTGATTATAACGGTGTTCGTTTTGGCCAGGATACTCTCAATGTATTCGCAGGGTTGTGTGCAGTTGATACTATTGAGCATGTTGAGATGATGATGAAGGCATTGCGAGACTACGGACAGGTATGTACGCGCATGGGAGCTTATAAACCGCGTACCAGCCCTTATTCATTTCAGGGACATGGTAAAACGTGTTTGCCTTATGTATTCGATCTGGCAGGGAAATACGGGATCAAAGTGATCGCGATGGAGATCACGCACGAATCTCATTTGGAGGAGATACGCGATGCGCTTTATCAAACGGGGAATGCGACCGGGGTTATGTTACAGATTGGAACCAGGAATACTCAGAATTTTGAGCTACTAAAGATTGTTGGCCGTCAGCAGAATTTTCCGGTGCTGATTAAACGAGGTTTTGGTATTACCTTGGATGAATCTCTGAATGCTGCTGAGTACTTGGCTTCGGAAGGAAATCGTAAAGTAGTTTTTGGATTGCGTGGTATGAAAACGAATATGGGGGATCCGCATCGTAATTTTGTTGATTTCTCACATGTGCCTGTTGTCAGGCGCTTAACACGTATGCCAGTTTGTATCGATCCATCGCATTCAGTAGGTACTCGTGCAAGTTCGGCAGATGGTATCCTTGATATTATGCACGTGACAGCTCAAGGTGTATTGGCAGGTGCCAATATGGTATTGGTTGATTTTCATCCGGCTCCAAGCAAAGCACTGGTTGATGGACCACAAGCATTGTTAATGAAAGAGTTACCACAATTTTTGGAAGATATCCAAATTGCACGAGAGGCTTATGAAAAACGTGTTGTATTGGCCGCACGCTATCGAGAAGAATAAAACACTGTCAAAGTTTCAATGCCTGACATTCATTGAATTAGGTGAAGAATAATGCCTTATCACTGAATTTGGGCATAAGCAAAATACCCATAGTTGGAGAATAAATAAATGATCAAAGTACTACTCTCAAATCCAAGAGGCTTCTGTGCTGGTGTGGATCGCGCAATAGAAATTGTTGAACGAGCATTGACAATGCATGGTGCGCCCATTTATGTGCGTCATGAAGTTGTGCATAACCGCTTTGTGGTTGAGAATCTTGAGAAGAAAGGAGCGGTTTTTGTAGAAAATCTGGATGAGGTGCCACAAGATAGTATCTTGATTTTTAGTGCACATGGTGTTTCCCATGCGGTACGAAGAGAAGCTGCAGATCGAAAATTGAAAGTATTTGATGCGACTTGCCCGCTGGTTACCAAAGTGCATGTGGAAGTAGCTAAGATGCGTAAAGATGGGAAAGAAATCATTATGATCGGTCATCAAGGCCACCCAGAAGTTGAAGGCACGATGGGGCAGATTGAAGGTGACGATAAAGGGATGTATCTGGTAGAAACCGAAACGGATGTTGATACCTTAAAAGTTAAGGATGAAACAAATTTGGCGTATGTGACGCAGACGACATTGTCGGTCGACGATGCTGCGCGCATTGTCGATGCATTGAAACGTCGCTTTCCCATGATTACTGGCCCCAAGAAAGATGATATTTGCTACGCCACACAGAATCGCCAAGATGCCGTTAAACAAATGGTTAATCAATGTGACTTAGTCATCGTTGTGGGTTCTCCCAATAGTTCGAATTCAAATCGGTTATGCGAAGTGGCGAGGAATGCCAATGTAGAAGCCTATATGGTAGACCGTGCTGAGCAGTTACAAGAAGAGTGGTTTGTCGGAAAAAAAATTATCGGTATTACGGCTGGCGCTTCAGCTCCAGAAATATTAGTACAACAGGTGATATCACGCCTCAAACAAATCGGAGCTGAGCAAATTGGTGAAGATGTAACGATAGAAGAGTTAAGTGGTGTGGTTGAATCGGTTGTATTTCCATTACCGAAAGCTTAATTAACAGTTAGTGAAAATTCCAACCTCTTTGATACGGATTAATATCAAATGGTTGTCGAGTGCCCGTTATTTCGTTGACTAGAATTTCAGCACTGGCAGGTGCCATAGTAACGCCGTAGCGAAAATGACCACTGTTGATAAATAAATTTTTTATCATTGGGTGTTGGCCAATAGTGGGTATGTTATCGAGTGAAGCGGGCCGTAATCCTGACCACTGCCTTAAGATGGGTTGTGTGTGAAGTATTGGCAATATAGCTTGCGCACGCATTAACAAGTGATTACGTGCTGATACGGTCGTTTGTTTATCAAATCCTACATCCTCCAATGTACTGCCAATCAATAAATGTCCATCCCGACGAGGGATGATATATAAACCTTTTTTTACGAGGATGGCGTGTAGTGGTGGAGTGATATCAAACTTAAATAACAGCATCTGTCCTTTGATAGGTTTGATATCTAGCTTGAGAGCATGTACTCCCAATACTTCTTTGCTCCAGGCACCAGCACTAACAACTGTGTAATCGGCTATAAATTCACCCCGAGATGAAGTTATGGATTGGATTTTTTGCTGCGTAGCTTTAAGGCGCATGACTTCGCAATTTTCTATAATTCTCCCTCCTAATTGAACAACTCTATAATGTAATGCGCGTAATAATCTTGGGTTACGTACTTGTGCAATATCAGGTAAAAATAATGCATGATCGTATGTGGTAGCATCATCTGTTTCTTTGCTGTTTCTGGCTACAGATGTATTAGAGACTGTTCGCCGTTCCATTTTAATTTCTCGCATTGAACACCATTGTTGTGCAATTTCTATATTGTAGGGTGGTAGTACCAGCATGCCAGATGTTTCATACTCCGGATCAATCTCGGTAGCTTTATGCAAAGATGATATCCATATCGGAAATCGACTGGCGCTGTAACTTGTCAGGCGAGTAACATCATCAGAATAGTCCCATGGACAAAGTGGAGACAAAATACCACCACCTGCCCAGGATGATTCTAATCCCACTTTATTACGTTCCAGTATCGTAACTTTCGCGCCTTTTAATAAAAAACGTTCTGCCGTAGCAAGTCCAATGATTCCCGCTCCGATTACGATGACATCTTGCTTCATGATTACTTATTGTACTGATCAAAAATTAAAGAATGACTTTCAGGCTGATGTGACTGATTGTAACCTAGACTGGCCTATAGCTTTGTCTTGAATCTGGAGATCCAATGGTGAAATAGAATTGTGCATTAACGCTAAAGTTAATTGACATGGTAATCGTTATAACTACAGATCTATAAATTGATTGAGATCATAATTAAGATTAAGTTTCTTTGGAAATCTGTAGATGCATAAAAAGAAAGGCATAAAAAGACTAAATCAATATGGTTTTACGTTGATAGAGTTACTTGTCACATTAAGTGTGGCAAGTATTTTGCTATCTGTAGCTGCGCCCAGTTATCGTGGATTTGTACAAGATAGTTTACTTATTGCACAAAATAATAGTTTTTCTTCAGCCATAGCATTAGCTAAAAGTGAAGCGATTAAGCGTAGTAGTCAAGCTACAATCTGTCCGAGCACCAATGGTACTGCTTGCGCGGGAGGGAAAGTGTGGTCAAATGGTTGGTTAGTGTTTGCGGATGTAAATGGTAATGGCGTTGTCGATGCCAATGAACAAATTCTACAAGCTAACGCAGCCCTATCCGGTGGAAACACACTGAAATCAGGAGCACGAACAAGGGTTACATTTACAGCAGACGGTTTTTCATCAGGGTTTAATGACACTTTCTCTTTATGTGATAGTCGAGGAGCAACGTATTCTAAAGCTATTATCTTAAATAATCAGGGACGTTTACGTTCTGAAACAGGCGCTGGGACTTGTTCATGAATAGTGTATGGATATTAAAGAATCATAAAGGATTCAGTTTACTGGAAGTGCTAATTACGATTTTAGTAGTATCTTTTGGATTGCTAGGTATGGCTGCACTCGTTGTATCGGGTGTGCGAAGCAATAATATCGCTCATTATCGCTCGGTTGCTAGTAAACAGACAGAAGATATCGCTGATCGAATGCGTGCCAATTTGGTTGGAGCAAGTGCAGGAAGCTATGATGCTCTTTCAGCGACTATTCCAACTAGTAATGAATGTGTGACAAATGCTTGCAGTGCAGTACAGATTGCAGTTTATGATCATGCGCAGTGGAATACTGCAAATTCAATATTACTTCCAGGAGGTGTGGGAACTGTAAGTGGTAATTTAGCGGCGGGTTACTTAATTACTTTAATGTGGAGAGAGAAAGAATTGGGGGGAGAAGTTGATCCAAATTGCCCAGGAGGAGTACCCACGAATACTCGTTGTTTCTTAACGAGGTTTGTTCCATGATATCTGCTCCTAAGCTTCACTGTATTTGCTTAAAAAACGAATCAAAAGATTCTAAATCCAACGCTCAGTATGGTTTTACTTTAGTAGAGTTAATGATTTCTATGACGTTAGGTTTGGTATTGTTGTTGGTAATCGGGACTGTTTTTGTCAGCAGCCGACAAACCTTTAGCGAACAGGAAGATAATGCCCGTATACAGGAAAGTGGACGTTTTGCGTTGGAAATTCTTGGGCGTAGTATTAAACAAGCAGGTCATGTAGAAGTTCCTTTCAATGATTTCAAAATTGCTTTTGAGGGCACAGCAATTACTGGTACTAATGGTGCTGCAGGAGAGCCTGATACATTAACCGTGCAATTTGAAGGAGCAGTCGGAGATCGGGATTGCGAGGGTGCCTTGGTTGATGTTGCAGGTAAGATTATTCAGAATTATTTTAATCTTGATGTTGCTAACATCGAACTACAATGTAAAGGTGATATTTCTGCTGCACCCGTTGCGCCAGGAGCAGCGCCGAAGGGACAAGTGTTGTTAGAAAATGTAGAAGATTTACAAATTCGATATGGTGTAGATACTAACGGCGATCATTCAGTTGATCAATATATTGTGTTACCTGCTGACTGGGGCCAAGTTATCACTGCACGTGTTTGTGTCCAGATTCGTTCCGATAAAGCAAATATTGTTTCTGCAGGTAATTACCTAAATTGTGATGGTACATCTGTTGCTATTCCTGCGGACAGGCGTCTTAGACGTACTTTTTCTGCGACATTTAATTTGCGCAATCGAATAAATTCGCTGCCATGAACATATATTCCAATTTGCAACTGAAGAAACAGGGTGGTGCCGTATTTGTCACTGGTATGCTTTTTTTGTTAGTTTTAACATTGCTGGGTATAACAGTTACTAAGATGTCAACAATAGAAGAGCGTATGTCGGGCAACATGCGAGATCGAATGATTGCAATGCAGGCAGCAGAGATGGGATTACGTTACGCGGAGCAACATATTCGCGACAATGACTCTACTACTAATACGCCTAAATCTATTGACGGTATAGCCGAATTTGATGCCGTTTGTACTGCGGGTCTTTGTTACTATGGTGCAGGAGTAGTTGCACCAGTTGTACCTGCATCGACTACCTACTGCACTCCAACGTGCCCCATCAGCTATGTCGAGGGGAATGTTTTTAGAACCGACGGTGCGGCCTATACAGCGCCTCTCTTGCCAATCGGTGTACCAGCACCCACATATCTTATAGAGGGCATCCAAAAAACACCGCCAGGTAGCGGTTTAAGATATTACTACCGTATAACGATACGTGCGCAAGGCGCCAAACCTGGTACCGTGGTTTGGCTACAAGAAGTATTTAGGCCATAGATATTAGAAATAAAAAGGATTTTAGGATCATGAGAATAATACCTTTACATTATAATTTTGCATGGAACACTGTTATTGGCATTTTACTCATCAGTTTGATGGGTAAAGTTCACGCAATTTTACCATTATCCAATAGTCCACTGTTCTTAGGTGGAAATATATCTCCTAACGTTATGTTTACTCTGGATGATTCAGGGTCTATGCATTTCGAAATTATGCCGGAAGATTTAATTCAACAAAGTGTGTATTACATGTTTCCTCGTGCATCAGGTGTTTATGGCGCGGATGATTACAGCAACTATTTCGTGGATTTTGATCATACCAATCATAATACTACTAGGCTACGTTCCAGCTACGTCAACAAAATTTATTACGATCCAGCAGTGAGATATCAGCCTTGGAGTAATGCTGACGGGTCGCTGATGAGTAATGCTGATCCTACTTGCGCTTACCATAATCCATACAATACCGCAGCAGGTTGTCGCAATCTTACGGTTAACAATACCCAAACTGGGCGTTCATTACAAGATAACAGCTCTCGTTCCGCCAGTCAGTCATATACTTTTTATCCTGCGGTGTATTACAAATATGACGGTGGCAATATCAATGCACCTACTAGTTATACGAAAGTTGAAATTAAATCTTCAACATCTTCATATGCGGGTGGGCCTAATCGTCTAGATTGTATTGCCGTAACGACGTGTACTTATAACGAAGAGATTCAGAATTTCGCGAATTGGTATACCTATTATCGTT
This sequence comes from Nitrosomonas sp., assembly GCA_024281695.1. GTDB lineage: Bacteria > Pseudomonadota > Gammaproteobacteria > Burkholderiales > Nitrosomonadaceae > Nitrosomonas. The sequence goes on from JAMXAE010000003.1 coordinate 24,010, forward strand.
CTCGTATTTTATTGGCACGTGCAGGTATTGGTCGGGCATTTTCCTCACAAGGGAATACTATGAGAGTTGGTTTTTCGGCTATTAATAAAGGATCTACAACCGTAGATGGTGTTGCTACAACCGTAGTAAAAACTGGCGTGAGACAATTTACCGGTACTGATAGGACGAATTTTTTTACCAATCTATATGATCATGATATTCCAGCACAAGGTACACCGCTGCGGGAGGCTGTCATCGCAGTAGGTGGATACTTCAAGAGGACTGACGATAAAGGCCCTTGGGGTCAAACACCAGGTTCGAGTGGGGGTACGCAACACGAATGCCGGCAAAATTATAATATATTGATGACAGATGGTTACTGGACTGAAGGTTCTATTTCGGGATTGGACAATTCTGATAATCAATCAGGCTCTAGTATTACGAATCATTCTTCACCAGCGACCCCGGCAACTTATACCTATACTCCGGCGCTTCCATATTCGGATGCTTATAGTGACACACTCGCCGATGCTGCCATGGAATATTGGAAAAAGGATTTGCGCACAGATATGCAGAATAAAGTGCCAACAAATCTTCATGATCCTGCTTTTTGGCAACATATGGTGAATTTTACGGTAGGTCTGGGTGTAACGGGTACTTTGACAGCGGTACCTTCTGGAACGCAATCTTGGCCTGATCCGACGATAAATGATGCAGTAAAAATAGATGACCTGTGGCATGCTGCTGTAAATAGCCGGGGAGATTTTTTTAGTGCTGCCGACCCCACTTCATTTGCCAATGCACTATCCAATGCCTTGACAGCCATAGTCTCACGTACAGGTTCCGCTTCCGCCGTGGCAGCTAATTCTAACTCTTTAATGACGAATGGACGTATCTATCAGGCTAAATTTAATAGTGGTGATTGGAGCGGACAATTATTATCGATTCCCATTGGTTCAACGGGAATATTAGGCACTTCGGAGTGGAATGCCGGCGCAGTATCATTGGCACCAAGTACAATTAACCCTTCTTCTCGTGTCATGATTACCAAAGGTAGTAGTGATGGTGTTGCATTTCAGTATGCAAATTTAACAACTGCTCAGAAAGCATTCATCGATAAGAATGCTACTGGTTCTGTTGATAACTGTGGTGTGGAACGAGTAACTTATTTACGGGGCGATGCATCTCGTGAAAGCGCAAGCGGGACATTTTCTTGCGCTAGTGCGACGACAGTGAATAATTTCCGTGTTCGGACGACCAGTAAGCTAGGTGATATTGTCAATTCAGGTCCAATTTATGTTGGAAGACCCAGTGCAGGGTATTCAGATGTAGATCATCCAGGCTATGGATCATTTAAAAACAATTACAAAGATCGAACTCCAATAGTATATGTTGGAGCGAATGATGGGATTCTTCACGGTTTTAACGCCTGTATTGTGGGAGTAACACCTGGGTGCACAACTGCAGATGCGGGTAAAGAATTACTTTCTTATATCCCGAGTCATGTTTATGAAAATCTGAGTCGACTCACGGATAAAGATTATAACGCTGGTCATCGCTATTTTGTCGATGGGTCTCCAATGGCAGCTGATATTTATGCAAGTAATACTACCAGTTGGAGAAGTATACTTATAGGTAGTTTAAATGGAGGAGGACAAGGTTACTATGCATTAAATGTAACAAATCCGCAGGATACAACAAAATCTGATCCAGTTTTTACCGAGGCGAATGCAGCGAATCTGTTGTTATGGGAGTTTTCAAGCTCTGATGATGTCGACATGGGCTACAGTTATAATCTTCCACCAATTAATCCCTTTACAGGTCAAGCCAAGCAGATCGTTAAAATGGAAAATAACCAATGGGCTGTCATAGTAGGCAATGGTTATAACAGTGCTGGCGGGAAAGCAGTGCTTTACATACTGTTTGTAACCGGTGGTGAAGATGGTACTTGGACAGTTGGGACAGATTATATTAAATTGGTAGCTGACTCAGGTACTGGGAATGGATTATCTACTCCGATGCCTTTTGATAAAAATGGTAACGGCTTAGCCGATGTCATTTATGCTGGTGATATCAAAGGTAATTTATGGAAATTTGACGTAAGCGCTTCCGCTCCATCAAGCTGGAACATAGCGATGGGTGGATTACCATTATTTGTATCAGGTACTGCCAAGCCTATTATTTCTCCACCTGCAGTAACTTTTCATCCCAAGAAAGGTCAGCTGATCATGTTTGGAACAGGTAAATATTTAGAAACAGCTGATACGACCAATACAAGCGTTCAAACTATCTATGGAATATGGGATCTCAATGCAGCAGCGACGATAACAGCCGGGATGCTTGTGCAACAAGTAGTGACTGACTCAACTGTTAGAACTGCCACACGAAAATCGGTAACTTACTCTGACACAATCAAGGGTTGGTATATTGATTTTCCCGTCAGCGGGGAAAGGATAACGGGTGTACCTAGTATAGAAGATGAAATTCTAGTGTTTACTACGATTGTCCCTTCAGCATCACCCTGTGATTTTGGTGGGAAAGGATTTGTGAATGCAGTCGATTTCTTATCTGGAGGTATGCTGTCTTTCCCAGCATTTGACTATACGAGAAATAGAGTACTTGCTCTAGATGATGGATTGTCTGCTGGCATCGAAATAGGATTCTCAGTGGGTGGCGTGACGCGTATAAGAGGTCATTCAGACGACGTGTTAATTTCTTCGACAGCGGACGGCACGCTCGTGCAAACAACTACTACGAAAGGTTCTGTTGGGCTGCGTGGCAGAATTACTTGGCGAGAATCTATCCAATAAATTCTTTGCAGGGTGATAAATGACATTTCATTACTTTTAAGCAATGAGTTCTTTCCATTTACAGTGCGGCTTTTGCTAGAAGTAGAATAAGATGATGGATTTACCGTCGAAATCTGGTGGGCGAGAACGAGAGTGATGTTCCATGTTTTGACTAAGAAATAAGCCGGTTCGTGATTAAAGATTTGATTTTAGTTATCTATAGCAGTAGTAGCTAATGGTGTGTTGTGTGAATCCTGATAAAAATCTCTGTAATACAATAACTTGCTATGTGATAGTTTTGTGTTAAGAGTTCAATGCGATATAGCAATCAGTATGATTTTCTAAATTTAGAATGTAAAGGACTAGATAGATTATGAAATTAACTTCTTACTTATGTAGATCAACAGGTTTTACTTTAATTGAGTTAATGATAACAGTTGCAATTATTGGGATTCTTGCAGCAATCGCTTTGCCATCTTATCAAGACTATGTTAGACAATCTAATAGAGCTGTTGCGAAGTCACTGTTGCTTGAAAACGCACAATTTATGGAGCGGTTTTATACTCAGAATAATCAGTATGATGCAACAGTAGGGGCGAATGGTATTGCGAATACTGGTGGAGACGATATAGGTGTTACATTGCCTATTACTCAATCACCGAGGACTGGTGTTGTGCAATACAATATCTCTTTACAGGCTGTGGCAGACGCTACTTTCACGCTTCAAGCAGTACCAACTGGCTCGATGGCAGGAGATGTATGTGGTACATTAACTTTAACCAATACAGGTCTTCAGGGTGCAGGCGGTAGTGTTGCGAATTGTTGGAATCGATAATTCAAGATACTGCGAGATTGATTGCTTCATTCATGTCAATATTATTCTCTAATTTCTTGCTCAATTTGATCGGCAGTGACATGACGTACATCTTTGCCTTTTACCATGTAAACGACATACTCTGACATGTTTTTTGCATGATCTCCGATGCGTTCGATTGCTTTGGCGACAAACACTATTTCTAGACAAGTAGATATTTTTCTTGGATCTTCCATCATGAAAGTAATCAATTGACGTAGGATAGAACGAAACTCTTCATCTACGAATTCATCTTGTCGCACAATTTGTGCTGCCGCATTCAAATCCAATCGGGCAAAAGAGTCGAGAGCCTTATGCAACATATCCATAGCGATACTCGCAACATGCTTAATTTCGATAAAGCGTGGTATGTGCATACGATCTGTTGCATAGATCAGTTTCGCCATCCGGGCAATTTTTGCAGCTTCATCGCCAATGCGCTCTAGATCAGTAATAGTTTTGATAACCATCATAATCATGCGTAAGTCACTGGCAGTCGGTTGCCTGCGTGCAATTATCTGATTGCAAATTTCATCTATTGACACTTCCATAGCGTTTACGCGATGGTCGCGAGTAATGACCTGATCAATCAGTTCTTCATTGCCCGTAGTTAGTGCTTCAATTGCATATTCGATCTGTTCTTCGACAAAGCCGCCCATTTGTAATACACGTGTACGCACTTCTTCGAGATCAGCATCAAACTGCTTGGAAATATGTTCTTTGTTAACCATGGAATGCCTTTGTTAGGATAGAAGAAGGGTTTATGTACTGTCTATTAAAAATTATGAGAGATCATAGAGTAATTGTCCGAACACCTTTGTCTGTCCCTAATAATAATGTATTTGCTGAGCGTCGAGCAAAAAGACCATTGGTTACAATACCTGTTATTTGATTAAGCGTTGCCTCCAACTCAGCTGGATTCATAATTTGCAAGCCATGCACATCAAGAATAACGTTACCATTGTCAGTGATGAATCCTTGACGCAAGGCCGGGTGTCCTCCCAATAGTACAATTTCACGTGCAACATAGCTACGCGCCATGGGTATGACCTCAACAGGTAGCGGGAAGTTGCCAAGGATGTTGACCAATTTGCTTTGATCTGTAATACAGATAAATTTCCGAGCAACTGCAGCGACAATTTTTTCTCGGGTTAAGGCGCCACCACCGCCCTTAATCATATGTAAATGCTCGGTAACTTCGTCTGCACCGTCAATATATACGGGTAAATCAATGACGTTATTGAGATCGTGTACTTCAATGCCATGACCTTTGAGGCGCTGCGCAGTTGCATCTGAGCTGGCAACTGCTCCTTCAATTTTATGTTTGATTTTAGCTAATTCGTCGATAAAGTAATTAGCAGTAGAACCTGTACCTACCCCCACAATACAGCCAACTGGAATATGTTGAATGGCAGCTTCTGCTGCTGCGCGTTTTTGTTCGTCTTGTGTCATTATGTCCTTACGTTGACAAGAATTAATATCGCCTGTCAGGATAGCGTTATCTGTTAATTTAAACAATGCCTCTATGCTTCGAAAATAAGATTTGGTGCATGGGCGTGAGAAATTTACCTATAAATAGGCTTTATCATTAGAATTTGGACAAGATAAGCGCTGAATGAGTGATGATTATTACAGAATATTATGAAATCAGTATGACACTCCTGTTTTGAGTCTGAGCGACATCTATTTTTCAAACAGATTTTACGATTCACTATCCGATTGATTATCCCATTATGGGCAGCGTTAGAAGTTATCAAAGAGCGAATCAAACTCAGGTTCTGGAATGTGGTAGCTTTTGAGCCATATTTTGAATTGTGTCACATCGCTAAATAGCCGTAAGTTATGCTGCATGCGGTTAATTTGAGTTCTGAGCATGCGGATGTCTGCATCGAGCAAAGTGGAGAAACGTTTGGGCGACAAGTGTTCATGCGGTGCAAGTCCAGTCATTCTCCTGATATCCATTTCCATTTGCTTCACTTTGTGTCTAAGTTCCGTGAGTTGATTTTGCAATATTGCGTTGTATTGTTTCAGGCGATCCTCGGCAATATGATTAATTCCCCTCTGATCAATTCGTTCGATATTCATTTGTAATTCGAGCAACTGTAATAAATCTTTTTTGCCATAGGCGACGGTTACTTTTTGCATCAATTCAGTTTTGCGCATGCGTTCCATCGGATCAAGTTCGCGGTCTGGGTGAAGTGCGGCCACCAGTTGTCGGTAGATTGTTTGAAGGGATTTGTTGGTAACGGCTTCCTCTTCTTTTTCACGGACTTCTCTAGCCAATTGTTTGGCAGATTTTTTGCGTTTGGCGCGAAATTCCTCAGCTTGTTTCTGTTGTTCCTGCATTTTCTCCTTTAAGCGCGCCGCTGTTTCTTCTGGATTGGAGAAATCAAATTCATCATCATCTAATTCGACACCAAATTCCTTTTCAAACATGGATTTCAATAGCTCATCAGCCAATTCATTATTTTCCTGAATGGCATCATCATAATTGTGTCCACTGTAATAATCATAAATTGGCTTCAAATCGTCTCGTCCATGCTGACTGATGAGTTCTTCGCACAAGCTGGTAATGAGATATTCGATCTTATTTTGCTGGCTATGAGTGAATTTATGCGTGGTATATAAGTTGTCGAGCAGAGCAACCATTTCAGCTTGATGTGTACAAAAAGTATCCTGTAGCGGTGTCAGTTTGCTGACGATTTCCTGCTGGCATTTAGGAATCGTTTCCTGCCAGGTGGACAAAAGCTTGTTCTGAGCATCAATTTTTTGAATGAGCTCATTGAATTTCTTCTGCGCAGGGGAAAGATGAATCTGCTGCAGGGGTTCTTCAATGCAAATGGCTTTGGTTTTGGGATGTGGCATCACTTGGCGCAAGATGGGATAAAAACATTGGATTTTAACCTAGTCATCTCCCTCTGGTTTGTAAACCCCGATATGTTTGATGAGGCCATCTAAATTGAAATAGATGCGTTCCAGTCCCCGGCGTTGTACTGATTTGCCGGAAGCTGCATCCTTTCCTGTCATCATAAACGTGAATTCCACCCCGTCACCTTCAATGCTGCGATATTCCCCGACTTTCCAGTAAGCATCTGGGAAACGCGTGAAGAAACTGAGCATCATGGCGTGAATAGCAGCACTGCCTTTATATTCGCCAAAGAAGTCGGAGCGGTAAGTGGCGTCATCGGCGAACAAAACTTTGATTAGCGCGAGATTATGCTGATTAGACAAAATGATGTAGTTTTGTGTGCGTTCAATCAGTTCTTTTGTGTGCATGGAGTGTTTGTTGTGTGTGTTTTGCGAGGCTAATGGTTGGCAATTATGCCGATTCCGGTTCTGCGCGAGTGAAGATCCACGCATCCTGGCTACTGGAATCTTCACTGAACCGATAGCCGCCGATATCAAATTGCTTGATATCTTCAGGATTGGTCAGTTGGTTCTGAATAATATAACGACTCATCAAGCCACGCGCTTTCTTGGCGAAGAAGCTGATGATTTTATACACGCCGTTTTTCTCATCTTTAAAAACAGGCGTGATGATGCGCGCATTTAATTTATTTTTCTGTACGGATTGGAAATATTCATTGGAAGCAAGATTGATCAAGACGTCTGATTTTTGCTTTTTTAAGTCCCGATTGAGTGATTGGGTGATTTGATCTCCCCAGAATTCATATAAATTATTGCCGCGGGTATTCTTGAACTGGGTGCCCATTTCCAATCGATAAGCCTGCATCAGATCAAGAGGGCGCAACACGCCATACAACCCGGAGAGGATCCGTAAATGATCCTGAGCGAAAGACAATTCTGCCTCAGTCAGTGTATCGGCATCCAGGCCCGTGTAAACATCTCCTTTAAAAGCAAGAATCGCCTGTTTAGCGTTATTCGGGTTAAACGGTCGATTCCATGCAAAATAGCGATTGGAATTGAGGGTGGCCAGTTTGGGGCTGATCGACATCAGCTGGCCGATTTGATCGGGGTCGAGTTTCCTGAGTTGATCGATTAATTGAGCTGAATCGTCGAGAAAATCAGGTGTAGTGTACATCTGGGTAGCGGGTAGTGTTTCAAAATCCAGTGTTTTCGCGGGTGAAATAACAATAATCATTATTCAAATCCTGAAATATTGAAAATATTATCAGATTTATACCCTGAGTGATGGGGAGTACGGATAAAAGCGGTACTGATAACAAAGTATACTGTTGATGCGCGATGAAGGAATGCTGCGCTATATAGTTAATGTCGAGTTAGGACAGTTTCAGACTGAAGCTATAAGTTTGTTGGCTTGTGTGCAATCAAATGTGTGATAAATGTGTAATAGGCGCATATCGAATCTATTGCGTTGCCCCTGCAATTTATGGAGTGTGCGATCCCATGATAGCATGCGCAAATATTCACAACCCTTGATCGAAAATGAACATGGTTCCAGAAATTCTAGCCCTGAATGCCGACATGTGCCGGTGGCGCAGGCAGATACACCAGTATCCGGAAACTGCATTTGAAGAAATCGCAACAGCCCGGTTAATTGCTGAGCAATTGCAACAATCCGGTATCGAAGTGAATCACGGTTTGGCAAAAACCGGCATTGTCGGGATTTTGCGTCGTGGCAGTAGTATTAACAGCATTGCCCTGCGCGCCGATATGGATGCTCTCTTTATTCAAGAGCAAAACCAATTCGATTATGCCTCTCGTCATGGCGGTAAAATGCACGCCTGCGGTCATGATGGGCATTGCGCCATGCTGCTTGGCGCAGCTCATTATCTGGCTCGCCATGGCCATTTTGACGGCACGGTATATTTTGTTTTTCAGCCGGCGGAAGAATGCATGGCCGGTGCCTACCAAATGATCAGCGAAGGCTTATTCGAGCAATTTCCCGCGCAACGGGTTTTCGGTATGCATAATTTTCCGGATATTCCAGTCGGTCATTTCGCCGTTAAAACCGGGCCCATGATGGCGTCGTTCGACTGCTTTGAAATCAACTTAAAAGGCCAAGCCACTCACGCCGCCATGCCGCATCTCGGCAACGATGTGTTGGTCGCAGCGGCGCATTTGATCACCCAAATGCAAACTATTGTCAGTCGCCAGATCGATCCGGCCGATGCTGCTGTGGTCAGTATTACCCAAATTCATGGCGGCAATACCTGGAATGCATTACCGGATTCCGCTGTGGTGCGCGGAACATTCCGCAATTTCAAAAATTCCGTGCGCGCGCAGCTGGAACAAAGTATCGGTCGTCTTGCCCAGAGTGTCGCACAGGGTTTCAGACTGCATGCCGATGTTTGTTTTAATCCCGAAAATCCAGGCTATCCGGTCACGATCAACAGCCCGGATGAGACCGCCAGCGCGATCCGCGCCGCAATTGAAGTTGCTGGCGTCGACTGTGTTAATACCGCTCCGACCCCCAGCATGGGTGCCGAGGATTTCGCGTTTATGCTGCAGCAGAAACCGGGTTGTTATATCTGGATTGGTAATGGCGGTTCGCAAGGTAATTGTCTGCTGCATAATCCGAATTACGATTTTAACGATGAGATCTTGCCGCTTGGTGCCGCATATTGGGTTAAGTTGGTGGAGAATGAGTTGCCTGGGTAAGCCTGAATCATCTATTTGAATTGACCTGTCGCTTCGTGAAGAACTTTGTAACTACTGAGGGCTCTGCATTATTTGAAGTTTGGAAGTATCGTTTGTCGAGGCCAACTACCAGATACGATTGCAAGCTGTTCCTCAGTGATGTCAGGTATTTTTCCAATGAGTGGAAACTGCACGCAATTTGAAAATAATGTCGCCAGTTATGACATAATCAAATCAATCAAGTATTACTAACAGTCAATTTCAACATAATTAATCATGGATGTTTTTAAGTCTAAAATCGACAAATGGATATTGATCTGCTTTGCGCTATCCTTACTTGCCTGTTTGCTCGGTACCTCAGTCATGATCAAAGTGGGCGGGACTGCCAATTATGTGATCGCCGCGGTCATCTTGATCATTGGCGCAGGCTTCCCGGCTTGGATATTGACTTCGACCAAGTATGTGGTGGGTGATGGCAATCTCAAAATAATCAGCGGTCCGTTTTCATGGAACATTCCGATTCAATCGATTACTTCCATTCAGGAAACCCAAACCGCAATCACTAGCCCGGCGTTGTCATTCGATCGCCTGGAGATTACTTACGGCGAAGGCAAAGCCATTCTCGTCTCACCGGAAGATAAAGCTACATTCATACGGAAGTTAGGCAAAGAGAAACTAATAGCGCCTGGCAAGAACGCCCAGCAACAAGCGACTGATAAAATTTCCAAAACCAGCCACAAGAAAAGCAAAAGAAATCAACAGGATTACTGAGGTAGTTTTGTGTCAAGCGGCAAAATAGATTTCATAGCATCCCTTTTGGGATGCTTCAATTTTTAATGTTCAGCCTCTGAATCCATTCCCTAATTCGCATCACGTGCTTGTTGACATCGGCAATCTGCACCTGAATTTTCTGGCGATCCGGACCTGATAGCGCGTTGGTTGGGGGGTGCAAGCTCAATCCAACTTTTCACCGCTCGCCATAACTGCCTTCATTACTGTTATCAATATAACCGCCCCAGTCACTCGAAATGATCCCAGTCTTGTGTACCGGTGAATGCTTGAATAAGGCCATTCGCTTGCCTGATGGATGCCTCCATTTTTTTATCGGATTGTAATGAATGTAATCGACATGCCGCTCAAAATTATTTTCGTTACGAATCAGATGCTCCCAATACCAACTTTGCCAGATTCCACGCTCGCCTTTGGAAATCCGGCTGGCATTGCGGTGTTCGTTCATGGCGATTCTTCGTGAGAAGCCCGATTTGATCAGCATCCATCGCGTTGAAAAATCCGCATCGTTAGGCGGTAAAGTCCATATCGTATCGCATGCAAATGATCCGGCAACACGACGAATGCATCGATTTGAAAGGGATGCCGTTGCTTCACCGTTCTGACAGCTTCGCGCAAAATTTCCACATGATCCAATAACAAACGCAGGTGACGTTGGGCAAGATTGACCGTAAAGAAATAGGTTCCGCCTTTTACATCGGTGCGCCGGTATCGCATGGTTGCTTATTTTCTCATGCCAGATGACAGCATTAAATTTATGTTGGGGTTCGCAGGCTTACCCCAACCTACCGTGCTTAATTTATGGTGGTGAACGGTCTACTGCATTGCTTGAAAATAGTTTCAGCGTCATCATTGACATTTGGTATTCTGATAATAGTTCCGTCACCTTTCAATGAGCATGGATATCTACCGCTCCAGGTGGCAGCTTCTGAAAGCAGTGACAAAGACAATTCGTATTTTTGGAGAAGCTCTTCATCAACGAGTTTTGCTAGCTTCACTAGATCATGAGTCTTCAATTCGATGGGAAATTCGGCTACTGGATACCAATCATCTCCATAAGGTACACCAAATTTCTTAAAGGTCAAAATGGCTTTGAAAAGATTCTCTATACAGAAGCCATAAAGCATTGTGGCGACGTGCTCAAGGTCGCCTTTTTCACATGGATCAATCAATACTTCTGCGCGCTCTCGCGTACACCGCGCTGCTGCAAGCAACGATCTCGAGTGTTTAAACCATGCCAAAGGATTGCTAACCTTTTCAGCAAATATTCCAGCAATTTCGTCGAAATTGTCTTCGCTCATTTCGTATGCATCAATTAGACTTAAAAAATGATGTAATAGAATACATCAAGATTAAAATTAATTTGCAAAATCAATTAGTAATAATCATTCTATTTAATCTTCATAAGCTGCTAGAAAACCTATTCTCATCACCTCACTCCAACTTCTGTACTAACTCTTTAATCCGCATCACTCGCTTATTCACATCCTCAATCTTTACCAGGATTTTCAACCGGTCCTGGCCGGAGAGTGAGTATTCGCGGCTGCTTTGGATCAGTTGGATGATTTTGAGCGGGTCGATGGGCGGATTGGGGATGAATTGCACTTGGATGCTGTCGGCGCTGGCGTCGATGCGCATGATGCCAAGCGGTTTGGCGGCGATGCGCAAACGATGGCAATCAAGCAAGGCGCGGGTTGGATCGGGCAGCAAGCCAAAACGGTCGACTAACTCACGCTGCATGTCATCGAGTTGTTCGTCATCATTGCAATTGGCCATGCGCTTATACAGTACCAAGCGTTCATGAATGTCATGGCAATAGTCATCTGGCAGTAATGTGGGTACATGCAAATTGATTTCAGTGGCAATGCCCAGTGGGTGCTGCATGTCCGGTTCACGGCCTTCTTTTAACGATTTGATGGCAGTATCCAGCATGGAGCTGTACAGGCTGAAGCCGATTTCCTGCATTTCACCGCTTTGTGATTCGCTCAGAACCGCACCTGCGCCGCGAATTTCCAGATCGTGCATGGCGAGAAAAAAGCCGGAGCCGAGTTCTTCCATGGCCTGGATGGCTTCCAGGCGTTTCTTGGCTTGCGAGCCGAGCGCTTCTTCATCCGGTGTGAGCAGATAGGCATAAGCCTGGTGGTGCGAGCGCCCCACCCTGCCGCGTAACTGGTGCAACTGCGCCAAGCCGAATTTATGCGCGTTATTGATGATGATGGTGTTGGCGCTGGGGATGTCAATGCCGGTTTCAATGATGGTGGTACATAGCAGGATATTGAAACGCTGCTGATAAAAATCCCGCATGACATGCTCCAAATCGCGCTCACGCATTTGTCCGTGGGCAATATTGATGCGTGCTTCGGGCAACAAGCCGGAAAGTTTTTCATACATCAACTGAATGGTGCTGACTTCATTATGCAGGAAATAAATCTGTCCGCCGCGTTTCAGTTCGCGCAGGCAGGCTTCACGAATGATGCCCATGGAAAAACTGCTGACAAAGGTGCGAATGGCAAGGCGGCGCTGCGGTGCGGTAGCGATGATGGAGAAATCGCGCAAGCCTTCCAGCGACATCGCCAATGTGCGTGGAATCGGCGTGGCGGTGAGTGTCAGCACATCCACTTCTGCGCGTATCTTTTTGAGTTGCTCCTTTTGCCGCACACCAAACCGGTGTTCTTCGTCAATAATAACCAGGCCCAGATTCTTAAAATGAACATCTTTTTGGATCAACTTGTGCGTGCCGATGATGATGTCGATTTCCCCTTTGGCTAAACCAGCGAGCGCTTGTGTTTGTTCCTTGGCAGAGCGGAAACGCGACAACTCAGCAATTTTCACCGGCCACTGATCGGCAATCAAACCAAAGCGATCCGAGAAATTTTGGAAATGTTGTTCGGCCAGCAACGTAGTGGGAACCAGCACGGCTACTTGCTTGCCATCGGCTACTGCAATAAAGGCGGCGCGTAATGCCACTTCAGTTTTGCCGAACCCGACATCACCACAAATCAGACGATCCATTGGTTTGCCGGAGGTGAGATCTGCAATCACGGCTTTGATCGCCGCCGCTTGATCAGCGGTTTCCTCAAAACCGAATCCCTCAGCAAAAGCATCATAGTCGTGCGGGCTAAGTCTAAAGGCGTGACCTTCGCGGGCGGCGCGCTGAGCGTACAGATTCAGCAATTCTGCTGCCGTGTCGCGCACTTGCTGCATGGCCTTGCGTTTGGCTTTGTCCCACTGACCGCTGCCCAACTTGTGCAGTGGTGCGGATTCCGGAGCAGCGCCGCTGTAACGTCCGATCAGATACAGTTGTGAAACCGGCACGTACAGTTTGTCGCCACCTTCATATTCCAGTGACAAAAATTCACTCAATTCGCCTGGCGCACCTTCGCCTACGTCCATGCTGACCAAGCCCAGATAACGACCAATGCCATGCTGCTCATGCACTACCGGATCGCCCGGTTTGATTTCAGACAAATCACGCAGAATATTATCGGTGGACGTGGTTTTGCGCGCTTCACGTTCGCGCCGACCATACACATGAGTCGAATACAGTTCGCTTTCCGTGATAAAAGCGATTTGTGCCGATTCCAGAATAAAGCCGGCGTGCAATGGCGCGACACTGAGCGTAAAGGATTGGGGGCTATCCAGAAATTGCGCGTAATCCTGACAGTTGCCCGGATGCAGATCGTACTGATGCAGGTATTCAGCGATGAGTTCGCGTCTTCCCATGCTTTCAGCCAGCAGCAGAACACGCCCGCCGGATTGGCTAAATCGACTCACCAAAGCAGCCAGTTTTTCCAGCGGATTCTCTGCGTGTCGATTGACCTGAACCGATGGCAAGGGACTGGATGATTTAGGAGCGGCCAGTTTGACATCTGATCCGTTGGATAAGATTTCAATGCGCGCGTAGGGTTTGAGTTTGCCAAAGAAAATGTCGCTGGATAGAAACAAGTCATGAGGCGGTAACAATGGCCGATCAATATCAGCGCGTAACAATTGATAGCGGGATTGGGTATCGCGCCAGAATTCATCGATGATGGGTCGCACATCCCGATGCAGGCAGAGTAAAGTGTTTTCCGGCAAATAGTCGAATAAGGTGGCAGTCTGTTCAAAAAACAGCGGCAGATAATATTCAATGCCAGCGGGAGTCATGCCTTTGCTGATATCTTTATAGATCTGTTTCTTGGTGGGATCGCCCTCGAATTTTTCGCGAAAATTGCCCCGGAAGCAGGTGCGGCCGGCTTCATCCAATGGAAACTCACGCGCGGGCAGCAAGCGGATTTCATTGACTGGATAAATGCTGCGCTGGGTATCGACATCGAATGTGCGGATGGTATCGATTTCATTATCGAGTAGATCGATGCGGTAAGGCAGTGGACTGCCCATAGGAAACAAGTCAATCAATCCTCCACGCACGCTGTATTCACCCGGCGAGAAGACCTGCGTGACATGCGAATAGCCGGCCAGGGTTAATTGACTGCGTAATCCAGCCAGGTCCAGCACTTCCTTTTGTTTCAGGAAGAAAGTATGGGCAGCGAGATACTCGCGCGGCAGCATGCGGTAAAGCGCTGTGGTCAAGGGAGTGATGAGCACATCACAGGTGCCGTTCATCACTTGATACAGTGTGGCAAGCCGCTCCGAAACCAGATCATGGTGCGGTGAGAAAGTATCGTAAGGGAGCGTTTCCCAATCAGGGAGTAAATGTGTTCTTAATTCAGGTACAAAGTATGGGATTTCTTCTAACAGCCTCTGGGCATCCAGTGCATTGGCGGTGATAATGGTGATTGGTTTTGCCTGCTGGGCCAGTTGCGCAAGAAAAAGTGAATCACTTGAGCCGTCAAAATCAGCATAACGCGATACGGTTCCCGGTGTTGGTAGAATGTGATTTTGTTGCATTTTTAGGGGGCTAGTCTTGTAACGACAAAAAGTGACTGGGTGGAAAGACTAACTCTGAATCAAAAACGAGATATTATAAGCCAGTTTCCGGTCATCTTTGAGTTTGCATGGATTGAGTGGTAAGAAACTGGTTATAAAAGCGTGAATTTCAGCTTTATTCATGGCTTCGACCAAGATAAAAGAGTCTATTCTTAATCGTAAGTGTTCTAGAAATACTGATATCTATCGTAGAATAATAAATAATTATCAAGAAAACAGTTTTTAACGGACTGAACAATGAGCGTTTTCATGAAATCGAATAGGTTGCAGTGGATAAGAAGATTTATACTGTCCATATACTTAATAATCACTGCCATTTTTGCGGGATCAGCGGTTGCGCAAGGCAGCTCCTCTACGCTACTTACTCACGAAAATAAACAGAAAATTGAATTGGCTGTCTGGCGATATGCCATTGATACGCCGCTGCTGATGGAAACAATCCATTGGTTTCGCGAAGTCACCCGCAATTCTCAGGAAGCAGCAGCCATCGTGCAGCTTTCTCGCCTGGAATTTATGCGCGCTCAACTCGAGATGGATAAAAAACGCCGTATTCAACTGTTTGAGCGCTGTATCGCAATCGCCGATCAAGCGCTTGCTTTGGATGCGAATGATGCGACCGGTCTTTTCTGGAAGGCTGCTGCGATGGGGAAAATGGCCGAAGATAGCGGTATATTGAGAGCACTCGGAATGCTTCGGCCGATGGAAGAAATGTTATTGAAAGTGGTTAATTTGGATGAAGGATATGAAAATGCGGGTGGACATAGAGCGCTGGGTCGTATGTATCATAAACTTCCTGGATCTCCCATCAGCTTTGGTAGCAACCAGAAAGCTCTCAAACATCTTAAGCGGGCCCATGAGCTTTTTCCCAAAGACATTATTACGCGTGCTTTTTATGCCGAAGTGCTTTATGACGAAGGTAAAAAAGAAGAAGCGCGTAAGCATGCGCATTTTGTACTGGCAACCCCGATTGATGATGAAGATGCGCTGGAGTTTTCTGCCTACGTCGATATTGCCCTGGATGTAGTTAGAAAAACCGGTGGTGCAGAAATAAGCCTGGGAAGTTACAAATAGCGTTAATTGACATGAATCCGATATAAATCATTGGACGTTCCGTAAAATATCTACAGTGCTGGTATGATTTCTCTATGGTGAATGTGTTAACTGCGAAGCGGGATTTCGCAATCCTCTTCTTGAGCGATTACAAAATATTTTCTAATCTTTATACTGAGTTGTTTCGGATCTGATGGTTTCGTCGGGAGTCAATTATGCTTGTCAAAGAGTTAATGAGGACTAGGCTTGTAACCGTTGAAATGGATGATAAGTTATCAGTAGTCAAAGAAATATTGGAAAGATTAAAAATCCATCATGTAATAGTAATCGAGTCGAAGCAAGTTTATGGCGTCGTTTCAGATCGAGATCTCTATAAGGCGTTGAGTCCCAATATCGGAACAATCACAGAGACTCCCAGGGATGCGGCAACATTAAACAAGCGTGTTTATCAGATTATGAGCCATCATCCTATTGTGTTGACACCTAATGCAACCATTGAAGAAACCATTGCTGTTTTCAATGCACACCCTATTTCATGTATCCCAATCGTTGATCATGAAATGCAGCCTGTCGGTATTGTGACTGTTAGGAGTATTCTTAAAGTGTTGGCTGAAAAGAAATGGGCTTTCTCTAATTGAAAATATCGATACTGCCGGGTTCTGAGTTGAGTGACACAAGGAATTAAGAAGCTACCATTGAGTTATTAGAATGTTGACGGAAACCATTATTGATCTAATTCGCCATGGTGAGCCCGTTGGGGGAAATCGTTATCGCGGGCACACTGTTGATGATCCGCTCAGCGAAAAGGGTTGGTCACAAATGTGGAACGCCGTGGGTGAATGCAATGCATGGAATCAGATCATTACTTCCCCGCTGCAACGTTGCCAGAGGTTTGCGCACGTATTGGGGGAACATCGCGGAATTCCCGTCACTGTTGAATCGCGTTTTAAAGAAGTGGGATTTGGCGTATGGGAAGGACTGAGTCACGATGAAGTCAAAATTGATCGAGCTGCTGAATATCAGGCTTTCCTGAAAGATCCCGTGAATCAACGGCCGAGCGGCGCAGAGCCGCTCGACGAGTTTATGCAGCGAGTCAACTCAGCCTATCAAGATACCATTGAACGCTATCGGCATAGTCATTTTCTGATCGTTGCACATGCTGGCGTTATGCGTGCCATTATTGCGAAAACAATCCACGCTGCTCCAGTTGGTCTGTATCGAATCAAAATCAGCAATGGAGGGATCACCCGTATTCGCGATACAAAAAATGGAGGGATATTGGAATTGCTGAATGGGAAATTGTCAAATCGATGAGGAAAAGTATTTGCGCGAGCAGTAACTGAACAGGTTTTGTCTAGTTTCATGTTCTTCCCCCAAATGAAATGAATAATTACGGAAATCCAGAGCCTAGAAAGATATATATCAGCACGAAAGATACGCGACGATACTTCCTCTGTAAGAGAATGTAATAAAGGGTACCGTCACCGTAGCTACATTGTTACGTCTAAAGTATGAAGTCACTCACGGTAAGCGTGCTAGCAGCGAAGTGATCGAGAACTAGGCTCATCTCGGCGCCGATGGCACCCGAGACATTGATCTCAATCACTGTGTCGGCGCCGGATTGGATGGCCCGGATTTGACCTTCGGCGGTGAAGACGGCGCTGCCAATGAAGGCGAAAGCGTCATTACTGGCATTGCTGGCACGCGCATCCATACTTAGAAAATCTATCTTGTCCTGACCATGAGTGAAATCGGTAATGTGGTCGCGTGTATTGGCGCTGGTGCCGGATTCCGTGATACTGTTGAAATCAAAGCGATCGTTTCCGCTGTCACCGGTCATGGTGTCAGTACCTAAGCCGCCTGTGAGCACATCGCGGTCATCGCCACCTAATATCCGGTCATTGCCTCCGCGTCCTAGGAGAACATCGGTACCGGCGTGACCCAGCAATGTGTTGGCAAGATTGTTCCCGCGCAAGCTGTCGGCGAAAGTCGATCCAGACAGACCCTCGATCAAAGCGTATAAATCGCCTGCTGCCTCACCGGTGTTGATTGCGCCGTTGATGAGATCGGCCGTAACACCTGTGACGGTTGCTGAGATGTAAGATGCAAAGTCGAATCCATCGCCGCCATTCAGTGAATCATCCCCGGCGCCGCCGTCGAGTATATCGTTACCGGTCTGCCCAAAGATGCGATCATTGCCTGCGTCGCCGAAAAGCTGGTCATTGCCGCCGGACACGGATGGTGCTGAGCCATTGACGAATTCGCCGAAAATATAATCATCGCCGGAACCACCATGGATCAAATCGTTGCCGCCGACGAGAACGCCGGTCGAGGCATTGAACACATCACCGACGATATTGTCGTTACCACCGTTGCCGAGCAATATATCGGCTCCTCCGACGGTTTCCGGGCCACCTTGATTGTGTACATCGCCCACAATGGTATCCGTTTGATTGCTTCCATTAATGATGTCGCCCCCGCCCTTCACATTGGCAAAAGCCCCTTGATTCGAAACGTCGCCCACAAGCTCGAGAAATGTTCCAAAGCTACCGGTAGCGTCGATAATATCGCCTGCGCCGATTAATACTGCTAAACGTCCGGCAACACCCTCAATGCTCTGCGCATCGCCAATAGCCTGAGAGCCGGAACCGGAAGAGTTGAAGAGAATAACGTCGTTGCCGCCTATCAATTTACCGGAAGCGTTGACATGAAGAACATCTCCATAGTACGACTGCTGAAGCGTAGTGTTGCTTCCGAAGAATACATCATTGCCGCCGTGATAATTGATCGCTACGGCTTCCGGTGCTTGGCTTCCCACATCTACGACATCGCCAATCATGGTGGTTTTTGCGCCGCCATCTGTAAAAACGTCATTTCCACCCAGTGCAATGCCGGACCGGGCAATGATGTTGTCGCCGAAAATAGTGAAAGCCGTAGCGCTACTGGCAACTGTCGCCGAGGGGCCAGCGATTGTATCGCTTCCCTCAAGCATGCGCCAGAAACTCTCCGCGTTGTTGTCGAGTGGTGCTGCCAGTGCGTCGATCTCAAAGATTTGGACTTTGTTGTTGGAGACGTTGTTGTCGAGATAGATGTGGGTGGAGACTACATTCCCACCACTCGCACGACCTAGATCATCAAAGGTGAGTGCAGTACCTACCACATCTACTTTGTTGCCAGCAGGTGTGAGCCATTGCCACAGCGAAGGACTGTGCGCGATGTAGGCGCTGAATTTGACAAGGTCGGAGTCGCTCATGTCGACCGCCTGATTGGCTTGAGAAAAATCAAGTTTGGCCATGATAAGTATTCCTTTAGGGGAAAGTGCGCATAAACACTATTCTTTGTTAAAGTTCTCTATATGTGAATTAATATAGGCGTTTAAGACGATGTCTAGCTAGGCTATTCATTTGAATATAGGAATATTATTGTTCTACACTCAATGCGATAATTCTCACATTGAGTGTAGAAGAACGGCTCTGTTGCAAGAAAATGAAGTGATGGAGGAATTTTTAGATAAAGAACAACAATGCTAATCCAATACCACCGGCAGTTGCCAGCATGCCCGAGAGGCATTGTTTGGCCAGTAAAGTATTACCGAAGAAGCAGATTAGTCCAAGTTTGAAGCCAATATTGGAGAGTATTCCGATGGAGATAGCGGTTACTGTTTCCGTTGCTTCTAGTTTGCCCATTTCGAACAAACGTAGGCTCGATAGGGTGATGGCATCGACATCCGTTAGGCCGGAGATCAGCGCAACCGCATATAATCCGCCACTACCGGCGATATCCGATAACCATGCAGCACAAAATAGAACAAGGCCATAGATGAGCCCGAAAGTTGCTGCGGTAGGAATCTCGGTGGGATTCTTGATTTCCGGTACGGGTAATTCATTCTGCTGGTTTAATTGATACCACCAATAAATAGTAATGCCTAGCCCCAGTACAAAGCCGCTACCTAAAATGGGCAACAATTGCGGCAATATGGACGGGGAAGCGACTGCACTGACGATCGTCAAACGGATCAATACGGTTAAATTGGCAATTAGAATGATGACGACAGCAAGTGGCATAAAATTCTGGTTTTCAGCGCTGCGCCGCGCATAGACCAGTGTGGTGGCGGTGCTGGAAACTAACCCACCAAATAAGCCCAGCACAGCGCTATGGCGCGAACCGATGAGTTGTAGGGCTACATAACCCGCTAGACTTACACCGGAAATCAATACTACCATTAACCAAATTTGGTAGGGATTGATGGCTTCATAGGGGCCATAATTCTTGTCCGGCAATATGGGAAGAATAATGAATGTCAGCACTGCAAACTGCAGTATGGAAATTAAATCTCGCCGATTCAATTTTTCAGTAATGCCGTGCAATTCTGTCTTGAAGTACAGCAATACCGTGGTAATGATAGCCAGCATGATCGCCAGTGTATCGTTGTCATACCAGACGGCGGCTCCTAAACCATAGCACACCAGAATCGCGGCGACAGTGGTGGTACCCGGATCCATACTGTCATCTCTGGCGCGAAAATAAGCAGCAATCGTCATCAAACCGACAATAAGCAAGCCACCCAGTAGCAGCGACGGCGTGTTGGTTTCTTCTGACAACAGCGCGGTTAGCGTGCCGAATAATGCGACTAACGCAAATGTTCTAAGTCCTGCGCGAGAACCTGGGCTGCGTTCGCGTTCCAGTCCAATGAGTAAGCCAATTGCGAGACTAGTCACAAAATGGGGTAAGGCGGAGAGTTCTCCATTCAGCATGAATTCAGTGTTCATCCTTGACTACCTGGTTATTGGGATCAGACCAATGTTCAAGCAGGAATTGTAAAGTGGATTTGCCATTATATTCATTGATCTGTAATCGATAAACCGCATCGATGTGGTCCGGCAATGGATCATTATGGAAAAATAAAATGCCGTCGTAAGATTCCTCCGATTTTTGCGGTGTTTGGTCTTTGATGGTGGTATCCATTTTTCTTAGTTTTAATTTTAAGTGTTTCTCACCCACGATGCGTTGGCTCTCGACATAAAATCGCGCATTGAACGCAGGTTGGGGAAAACCTTGCCCCCATACTTGCTGGTTGAGATATTCTGCCAGTTCCATATTGATTTCGGATGCTCCCAAGTCGCCATCCGTCTCGATTACGCGCGTTAAATCGGCTGGTGTCAGCAGGGTTCGCGCAACTTGTTCAAAAGCATCGCAGAATTTCTCAAAATAATCTATGTGAATGGTCAATCCAGCGGCGGCTGCATGACCACCGAATTTAAGGAGTAGCCCTGGATAGCGTTTGGCAACCAGATCCAGTGCGTCGCGTAAGTGAAACCCATTGATGGATCGCCCCGAGCCTTTTAGTTCATTGCCATTGCCCGGTGCAAAGATGATGACCGGGCGATGGTATTTATCTTTCATGCGCGAAGCCAGAATGCCAATGACGCCTTGATGCCAGTCATGATCAAATAGACAAATGCTATACGCTGTCTGGATTTCCACTTGCCGGGTTTTAAGTAAATCTTCCAGCTTCAGTAAGGCACTTTCCTGCATGGTGGATTCGATTTCACGGCGCTGTCGATTCAATTCATCCAGTTGTTTGGCGATTTCTGCCGCATAAGTTTTGTCATCGGTAATTAGGCATTCTATACCCAGGGACATGTCATCCAGCCGTCCGGCTGCATTCAGACGTGGTCCAAGCATAAAACCCAAGTCATAGGTTGATATCTGCTGATGATCTCGCCGCGACACCTGCAACAGCGCATGAATACCCGCGCAGCCGCGGCCTTTACGAATGCGTTGTAAACCTTGTTGTACCAGGATGCGATTATTGCTATCCAGCTTAACTACATCGGCTACGGTTCCCAAAGCCACCAGATCAAGAAAATTGGCCAGATTGAGTTCCTGATCTTTAGTTGTAAAAGTGCCGCGCTGGCGTAATTCGGCGCGTAGCGCCAGCATTAGATAGAAAATAACGCCTACCCCCGCGATACTTTTACTGGGAAAAGGGCAATCCGGCTGATTGGGATTAATAATGGCGGTTGCAGCAGGCAATGTATCGCCGGGCAGATGGTGATCGGTAATCAATACCTGCATACCCAATCGATTCGCTTCGGATACCCCGTCCACACTGGCGATGCCATTATCAACGGTGATCAGGATATCAGGCTGTTTGACAGTATGCGCGAGATGTACAATTTCCGGAGTCAAGCCATAGCCGAATTCAAAACGATTCGGTACTAGGTAGTCAACAATGGCACCGAACTTACGCAAAATACGCAAGCCGACGGCGCATGCTGTCGCGCCATCGGAATCATAGTCAGCGATAATCAACAAGCGCTTTTTTGCCGCGATCGCATCGGCGAGTAGACTCGCCATCGAAGTAATATTTTTGAACTGCTGAAATGGGATTAGTTGTACTAATTCGGTTTCCAGCTGGGTAGTGTTTTCAATGCCTCGTGCGGCATAAATGCGCGCTAATACCGGCGATAATCCGCAGCTATTGAGTGTTTCAAAAATATGGGCATCATAGGAACGGGTAGTGATTTTTGGCATGTACCGGGCAAAAACGATTGATTGGGTGCAGCAAAAGAATAAGTTATTCTGAAACAGTTTCTGGAGGTGCGGTGATTTTCTCAACCTTGAGCATATGCAGTCGGCGGCTATCGGCGCGTTGTACAGTAAATTTAAAGTGATCGATAGTGACCGATTCATCGCGGATTGGTAAGCGGCCAAACTTGTTAAGTACTAAGCCGCCAATAGTGTCGTAGTCATCATTATCAAAGTTTGCGCCAAGCACTTCATTGAAGTTATCAATCTCAGTAATGGCTTTTACGCGATACAGCCCGGCGGATTCCATGACGATATTGTCTTCGTTTTCATCGAAATCATATTCATCTTCAATTTCTCCGACAATTTGTTCCAGTACGTCTTCGATCGTGACTAAACCCGCGACTCCTCCGTATTCATTGACGACAATGGCCATATGGTTGCGATTGCTGCGAAAATCCTTTAGCAGAATGTTCAGTCGCTTGGATTCCGGAATGAAAACGGCAGGACGTAGCATATCGCGGATGTTAAATTCTTCTTCATCCGCATAGTAGCGCAACAGATCTTTTGCCAGCAAAATGCCGATAATATCGTCCTCAGAGCCTTCGGTGACTGGGAAACGTGAATGTGCAGCTTCAATGACAAAGGGAATGAACTTGTCGGGTGTTTGACTGATGTCAACCACATCCATTTGGGAGCGCGGCACCATGATATCGCGCGCTTGCATTTCAGAGACTTGCATGACGCCTTCAATCATACTGAGTGCATCCGAATCCAGTAAATTGCGCTCAAAGGCTGAGTGAAGCAGGGTGATGAGTTGTTTGCGGTCCTCTGGTTCTCGAATCAGCAAAGTGCTTAATCGCTCCAGCCAACCGCTTTTAGGTGGGGGTTCATCCATTTTGTAATGATAATTTAAGTGGTTTAAAAGAAAAATGAGTTAAAAATTCCCCTTGCGGGTTGAACAGGTAAAGATCAGTGCGATGATTATCCAGGTTAATGAGCGTTGCAATGTTCTGCATACGGATCATCATAGCCAAGTCGCGCCAATATTTGTGTTTCCATTTGTTCCATGACGGCCGCCTCAGCTTCTTCAATGTGGTCATAGCCTTGTAGATGCAAAACGCCATGTACAGTAAGGTGTGCATAATGCGCCAGCAGGTTTTTATGTTGTTGCTGGGCTTCATGGCTGACAATGGGGGCGCATAGTACAATGTCGCCGACAAAAGGCTGCATATTGTCATAAACAAAAGTGAGCACGTTAGTCGCATAATCTTTGTTGCGAAATTGGTGGTTGAGTTTCCGCCCTTCCGGTTCATCGACCAGTCGTAAAACAATTTCGGCATCCTGCATCAGTGCTGCGCTAACCCATCGACGCAACTGTGATCGTGTGGGAATCTCCGCACTGTCAGTCGCATATTGCACTGCTAGCTTGAATGATTTCTCCATGCAAAAAGACGTCAAGATTCCTGTTTTCGTTTGTCGTGTTTTTCATAAGCATGCACAATGCGCTGTACTAGCGGGTGTCTGACAACATCTTCCGATTGAAAATGCGTAAAAGCAATTCCGCGTATATCTTTCAGTACTTCCTGGGCTTCAATCAATCCGCTTTTCTGATGCTTGGGTAAATCAATTTGTGTGACGTCGCCGGTAATCACCACTTTAGAGCCCAAACCCATGCGAGTCAGGAACATCTTCATTTGTTCCGGCGTGGTGTTTTGCGCTTCATCCAGAATAATAAATGACTGATTCAACGTGCGTCCGCGCATAAAAGCCAATGGTGCAATTTCAATGGTATTGCGCTCAAATTGCTTACTGGTTTTGTCAAATCCCATTAAATCATACAATGCGTCATACAGTGGACGTAAATAAGGGTCCACTTTCTGGGTCATATCGCCGGGTAGAAATCCTAAGCGTTCCCCTGCTTCAACCGCTGGGCGAACCAGAATCAGGCGTGATACCAGATCACGTTCCAATGCATCCACTGCGCTTGCCACTGCCAGATAAGTTTTGCCCGTGCCGGCAGGGCCAATGGCAAAAGTGATATCGTGTTCCTGGATTTGTTGCAGATACTGTGTCTGACGCGGGGTGCGACCATATAAATTGGTGCGGCGTGTTAGCAGCGTTGGCGATGTTGGTTGTTTGCTGCTAGCCTCATCACGATTACCGGTCGAATCCGATGCATTCTGTGGATTCATGGCTTCGATCAAGCCAAGTTGAACTTGTTCCAGACTCAGATGGTTTTGAGATTGATTATAATAATGGCGCAGAACCTGTGCAGCCAGCTTTGTTTGACCGGATTTTCCCGATAATCTGAAATGTTCGCCTCGTCGTGAAATAACTACATCCAGCGCTGTTTCAACCTGCTTAAGGTTTTCATCCAATGCTCCGCACAAGTTGGCCAATCGCTGGTTGTCGGCAGGAGTAAAAGAAATTTCGATGGGTTCAGGTTTCAATGTTGGGCGATGCTGTTACGATAACCGGATTCTCTCAGTGGTTGAGATACTTTGCAAGTAAATTACTGTATTTTATTCGGCCAGTATTTCGCCACGCAGTGTATGTGATCGTGCTTCGGTAATGCGTACATTCACAAAACAACCTATCTGATCAGGGTTGCTGGATAAATTGACGACACGATTATTATCCGTGCGTCCAAAGAATTCATCAGCATTTTTTTTAGATACGCCTTCCATCAATACGCGTTGTATCGAACCGACCATTTGCTGACTAATTTTTCGCGACTGCAGGTTTATTTGTGCCTGCAACCGATGCAATCTTTCCAGTTTGATTTCTTGCGACGAGTCATCAGGCAGATCAGCAGCAGGTGTGCCGGGACGTGGACTGTAAATGAAGCTGTAGGAATCATCAAAGTTCATATCTTCGACCAATTTGAGGGTCGCTTCAAAATCAGCGTCAGTTTCTCCCGGGAATCCAATGATAAAATCAGAAGTCAGTGAAATATCCGGGCGAATCGTACGTACTTTGCGAATGATGGATTTGTATTCCAATACGCTATAACCTCGTTTCATCGCTGCTAGAATTCGATCGGAGCCGGATTGCACCGGCAGGTGCAAGTGATTAACCAATTTGGGCAAATGACGGTAAACCTGAATCAAGCGTGTGGTGAATTCTTTCGGATGCGACGTGGAATAACGAATACGTTCAATGCCCGGTATTTCGTGCAGGTATTCAAGCAGCAACGCAAAATCAGCGATTTCCCCGTCAGTCATCACACCCAGATAAGCATTGACATTCTGCCCCAACAATGTGATTTCCTTGATACCTTGGTCCGCTAGAATAGCGATTTCTGTCAGCACATCATCCAAAGGACGCGAAACTTCTTCGCCACGCGTATACGGAACCACGCAGAAACTGCAGTATTTGCTACAGCCTTCCATGATTGAAACAAAAGCCGTGGCACCTTCGGTGCGAGCGGGCGGCAAGTGGTCAAATTTCTCAATTTCAGGAAATGAGATGTCCACTTGTGACAAACCCGTTGCTTTGCGCGTGGCGATTAACTGTGGTAATCGATGTAAGGTTTGCGGCCCAAACACGACATCGACATACGGTGCGCGGCTGACTATGGCTTTGCCTTCCTGACTGGCCACGCATCCGCCGACGCCAATCAATAAATTGGGATTACTCTCTTTTAGGTGTCGGACGCGCCCCAAATCATGAAAGACCTTTTCTTGCGCTTTTTCACGCACTGAACAGGTATTAAACAAAATGAGATCGGCTTTTGTCGGATCATCGGTGGGTTCCATGCCATAGGCAGCATGTAGAACATCCGCCATTTTTTCCGAGTCATACTCGTTCATTTGGCAGCCAAAGGTTTTAATATAGAGCTTATTACTCACAAATTGTCGGGTACTTCTTTAAAAAAAGAAAAAACGTTTTTTCGGCGCCGGTATCTGCTGCCCTTCATGTTCCGCCGCTTTTACTTCGTCCGGAGTCAGAATCCAAACGCGATGCAGATTTCCCATGATATCCAATTGGTAGCGAACAAGGCCAATATAGTTTGCCATACTCGGCAAAATGATCAGGTTATCAACGCCTCGGATCTGCCCACTAGCCCCCATTACCATTTGCTGATCATTGATGGTGAACTGCGGAAAAGAAACTGCGGTTAGCTTACCTAGTTTGCTTTCGGGTGGAAAATTTCTGTGCAGTTGGCTAAAAACAGGGTTTGATAGAACAATCAAGAAAATAACCAAAAACAATGGCAATATCTGTGTTTTTTTCATAATTTCTTTGCGCAGAGACTGGATAGGGTTTATGAATCAGAAGCTTGATTTTGATTGAATCACTGAAGTTTCTTGGGTGCCTATGATACGATAAAGAGCGATTCAGTATCAATGTATTTACAAACAGTGCTCACACGGGAGGTTTTTCATGAATTACCTTGGTAAACTTGTTACTGCGGCGATTTTGACTGGATTCGCGGCGAGTGCGTCCGCGTACAATTTTTCGGGCTTATATATTTTCGGCGATAGCCTTTCTGACTCTGGAAACATTGCTTTGGCCCTCGGCTCTGATTCTAGTCAGGTGATCACCGGTAATGATTACATCCCGAACAGGCCGTATGCATCCGGTCAGTTCACCGATGGCGATGTGTGGGCGAGAACCTTTGCCAATGCCCTCGGATTAGCTCCTTTCGCGGAACCCGCGCTTGCCGGGGGCGGCAACTTTGCATTCGGTGCTGCGCGCACCAGTATCGATGGCCCGAAGCTTCCACCCAGTCTGTTGGCACAGGGCGGGTTGTTTTTGCAAAGCACCGGTGGTGTCGCTCCACATGATGCGCTGTATGTGCTGGAAAGTGGCGGCAATGATGCGCGCGATGCGCTGGCGGTGATCTTATCTGGTGCCAATGCAGAAACCGTGATCGAGACCACCGCAACTCTGTATGCACAATCCATTGGTGTGCTGGTGGATCGAATGCAAGCGGCTGGCGCTGAACGCATTGTGATCTGGAATGTGCCGAACATCGGACTGTCGCCAGCAATCGCCAATCAAGGCTCCCAAGCTTCGCTCATCGGTGAACAGGTAGCTTTGGCAATGAACGATGCGCTGTCGGATCGTATGTCAACCGAAAAAGGTATCAGTATTTTCGATGATTTTGGTTTGGTAACCAGTGCCGTGATGGATCCTGCGGGAGCGGGCTTGATCAATGCGACTGACGCGTGCGGTGCCGTGTTGGCTTGCGATCCGTCTACTTATTTATTTTGGGATGGACTCCATCCTACCTCTGCCGGCCATGCGTTGCTAGCACAGCAAATGATCCAAGCGATACCCGAACCCGCCACCTATGCGTTGCTGATTGCTGGTTTACTTGTGATTAGCATGCAGATTCACCGACGTGGCTCTGAGGGAGATTGATTGAATTGCAGATTTAATTCCACGCACAGGCAACTTGAGCATTTGCAGCACCATGTCATTCCGATTGCACTTTTTGCGGTTTGCATGAAGCAGGATTCTTGATTCTCGACCTGATGCCGTCTTGTTTCTTCATCATTGACTACTCATCTCGTGGTTGGGCGAGAAATTGGTCATGACTGCCGTAACGGTCAAACCTCTGTAAACCCCGGCTGAACCGGGGTTTATCAGTTATTAATTAGCCCGAACTGCCTGCAAAATAAAACGATACAAAAATTAAAGCCGTCAACACGCTGAAAATGAATACGATAGTGATAACCATACTTTTTAGTCCACCATCATCTGATGTTTTCTCTAATGAACTCATATCCATGTTTACTCCTCTATTAATGTAACGGCGGAAATTATGAGCCGGATCAGGGTTAACTATATTGATCTATATCAAAAAAATGCAAATTGACAGGCCTCACTGATCTAGCGGATCACGAGGGAAAAAGGGTAGAAGTCATCGTACTTCACCGGCCATAAAGTCTGGCGGAGAGAGCCTTGGACGTGGAGTGATTTGTCTTCTAGGTAAGTATCTGAAGTCCTGAGACCAGCCCAGCAGGCGTAGAGCTTTCATACGCGAGTGAAGTTAAATGGCAAACGCGATGGGTTTAAGCTGACTGATTTTATCGCGATTGGAAAAGTGGCCGGTTTGAAACGCGGGCAAGCCAAGGCGATGCTGCACGACGCACAGCAAGTGGTATCCTGCAGGCGTGAGCCATAATCATTGTGACAAGATCCACAATGCCTTACTGGAACATTCGTCTGAAATCTGGGAACACAATGAGGGATAGCTCTGAGTGACTGGCTCTGTTATTCCGAACAAAGTGAAGGTTCTTTGAGGATCAACGGCATAGATTTTTTGCTATGCTCGAAATGACAGTTATTCAGAAGCTTCTTAAATTTCCAATTCTACTGATTTTTATGAATATCTAGACACAACCCGACCGGGATTCTGCATATCAGCAGAAGCATATAGACGAGTCGCGAGTTGAGAGTATAGTTGAATCCGTGATTCTGTACCCGACCCCAGCGGCTCGATACTAAAACGAACTCTGTTTGTTATTTGTGTGGTAAATAGGGAAAGATATTACCTTGTTTTTTGGCTTCATCGAATTCACCAGAATTTAAGTATAATGAGCCATAATTTTGGCAAGTTCTTTATCTGTTGAATAGTCATTCGCCAATATTCATAACGATTCTAGAGGTTCTATAGGAGCGACTAAATAAGCCAAATTACTACTCATAATTGCCGATTAGCAAAATAAACCCCGCTATTTTAGGGCGAGGTTTATTGAAAGAAATGTAGTTAATCAGATTAAGTATTTTCTTTTCTATGGCGCGCCATAAAACCTAGTAACCCCAATCCGGCTAGCAGCATGGCATAGGTTTCAGGCTCAGGAACCGCTGCAACTGTGAATTCAGTGACAACGAAATTTCCATTGGTGAATACACCGGGCCCACCCGTTGGGTACGGGACACCGATTGGATCATTGATTGCGTGCAAAAAGAATGCTGTGACAGGCGTTGCCGAGTCCAAGCTTGCCGCAATCGTGTAGGTTGCCTTGCTGGGGCCACTGCTGCTGGCGAGGATTTGACCTGGGGAGGAAAAATCGAATGTGACGCCAGGCGAACTCACATTGTTGATCGTAACTAGGTTATCCGTACTGGAAAGCGTCGGTAACGAATCTGTTGTATAGCTTAAGCTGAAATCCCCGAGTCGGTGCGAAGCTCCATAGTTTTGGTAAATCTTGAACTCCAAAACCTGATGGCCGGCTGCGAGTGGAGTGGTGAGCATGAAAAGTGCGCTTTCGCTCAACGTCGGGTCCAGCCCTTGGTCTTCATTATCTTTTCTAAAGATTGCCCAGCCATTGAGTTGGCTGGAAGTATCCCCATCCAGCATCGATATCGCAGGCCAAAGTCCAGGGCCATAGTTCTGTTCGTATGTGGCTACGGCATTACTAAAAGGTAGATCATTTGCAGCAGCCGAGACGGCAACAAGGCCAAAAGTACAGGACACAAAAGAACTCGCCAGCTTGGTGCCAATTTTTATATTATTCAACATGCTCATTTCTCCTATTAAGATTTTGTTTAATCAAACCCATACGCTAGAAGGCCGTTGAGAAACGTTTCCGAGGCAGTCGGTTCAAGGAAAATACGGGCTAAAAGCGCAGTTTATACTTAATAAATGAGCAAATAGGACAGATCAAGGAGACGACACCCGTCGTTACCTTCTCCTATTCGCACGAGAAGTATATATGCTAAGGATAAGATCGCGAACTAAGAAATATGATTTATGCTGCATTATGTCAAGACTGCCCCGTTTTAGCGATCGTTGAAAACTACTAGCATTGCTGTTGCGAAAATATACTAAAAGAAACATGACAATCCCTATTCATTGTTTTCTATTATTCGATCCCTTGCGATCTAAGATAATCTTCATAATTTCCCTTGAAGTCATTAATCCCTTCCGGTTTCATTTCAAGAATTCGTGTAGCCAGTGAAGAAACGAATTCCCGATCATGGGAAATAAAAATCAAAGTGCCGGTAAATTTTTCCAGCGCGCTATTCAATGATTCGATGGATTCCATATCCAGATGATTGGTCGGTTCGTCCATCAGCAGCACGTTCTGTTTTTGCAGGATCAGCTTGCCGAACAGCATGCGGCCTTGTTCTCCGCCGGAAATGACTTTCGTGGATTTTTTGATGTCATCACCAGAAAACAATAATCGGCCGAGTGTACCGCGAATCGTTTGATCGTCGTCGCTGCCTCGTCGCCACTGATCCATCCATTCCATCAATGACAAATCTTCCGCGAAATCGGCCGCATGGTCTTGCGGGAAATAGCCGGGATTGGCTTTCTCGGCCCATTTGATCTCGCCGGAATCCACTGCAAGGTCACCGGTCAGGCAACGCAGCAGCGTGGTCTTGCCGATACCGTTTGGGCCGATGATGGCGACTTTCTCACCGGCTTCGATATTCAGGCTGAAATTCTCGAACAGTGGTTTGTCCATGCCGGGAAATTGTTTGCCGATGGCCTGGATGGAAACGGCCAGGCGATGCAATTTTTCCTTGTCGTGAAATTCAAAGCGGATAAACGGATACTGGCGGCTGGACGGTTTGACGTCTTCGAGCTTGATTTTCTCGATCTGC
>JAMXAE010000172.1 GCA_024281695.1 Nitrosomonas sp.
GCTGTGGTCCAAAATTCATAGTATAATTACGTATCTCAGCCATAAGCTACTTCAAAGAATTCTTATCCCAAAAAATTATTCAGTGAATATCAGGATTCACAATCCCCATAATATTCCTCTCTTATCACATTTGGCGTTATTTCTCTTGGCTCAATACTAACAGGCTGATAAATAACACGTTTCTGAATCTCATCATATCGCATTTCAACATTACCAGTTAATGGAAAATCTTTGCGAAATGGATGACCGACAAAACCATAGTCAGTCAATATCCTACGCAAATCTGGATGATTAGTAAAAACGATACCATAAAGATCAAACGCTTCACGTTCAAACCAATTAGCAACAGGCCATATTTCAGTCACCGAATCAATGACAGGAAATTCATTGTTCTCCGCTAACACTCGGACACGCAGCCTGTGATTGAGAGTTACTGAAAGCAGATGATAGATTACTGCAAAGCGCTTATCTCGCAAACCATGTTTCGCTGATAAACTATCACCATAAGTTGAATAATCAATTCCGCATAAATCTATCAATGTATCAAAACTAAGCGCTGCGTTATCACGCAGCATTTCACTAACAGTGAGAATATCTTTTGCGTGCACAACCATTGTAAATTCGCCATACTGACCTTGTAAGCTAACTAGTTTAGCTGATAGCAGGCTCTGCAAGGCAGAGGCAAGATTCTCTTGTTGAATATTCGGCATACTTAATTAACGTGCAATAGTGTTGGTGCGGTTTATTTTATTTTGCAATTGAATAATCCCATATAGCAGAGCTTCTGCTGTCGGTGGGCAACCCGGAACATAGATATCAACTGGCACAATACGATCACATCCACGCACTACCGAGTATGAGTAATGATAATACCCTCCACCATTAGCGCATGACCCCATTGATATTACCCATCGTGGCTCAGCCATTTGATCATAAACTTTGCGTAATGCTGGCGCCATTTTGTTACATAACGTACCTGCCACAATCATTACATCTGATTGCCGAGGGCTAGGTCTAAATAC
This sequence comes from Nitrosomonas sp., assembly GCA_024281695.1. Taxonomy (GTDB): domain Bacteria; phylum Pseudomonadota; class Gammaproteobacteria; order Burkholderiales; family Nitrosomonadaceae; genus Nitrosomonas. The sequence goes on from JAMXAE010000172.1 coordinate 1,023, forward strand.
TATGCCAAATCGATCAAGATCATAACGAGATGCTCCTGTCTCCATCATCTCAACTGCGCAACAAGCCAATCCAAAAGTCATTGGCCACATCGATCCTGTCCGCCCCCAATTAATAACTGAATCTAAACTTGTAGTAATAAAACCTTTCTCAAGAGTTCCTTCTATACTCATAGCGTCAATCCCATTCTAATGCCCCCTTCATCCACTCGTAGATAAAGCCCACCACCAGAATCCCCAGAAATATCATCATAGCAATAAACCCAAACAACCCGATTTCATCCAGTACGATTGCCCAGGGAAACAAGAATGCAATTTCTAAATCAAATAAAATGAACAATATTGCAACTAAATAATAGCGTACATCGAACTTCATTCGAGCATCTTCAAAAGCTTCAAAACCGCATTCATAAGGAGACAATTTCTCGCTATCTGGACGATTGGGAGCAAGTAACCAACCACATAGCATTGGCACCACACCAACCAGAAACCCGACTATGAGAAATAATAAAATTGAAAAATAATTTTCAAGCATTTTTCGATAGATCTACTTTAATAAAAAAGATATACAAAATAATTTAACCACATAGGATTTGCATGGTGCCGACGGCGAGACTCGAACTCGCACAGCTTTCGCCACCGCCCCCTCAAGACGGCGTGTCTACCAATTCCACCACGTCGGCAGAAAAACTATGCATTCCCTTGCTCAATGCACCATTCAATTAATTTCTTTCAACAAAGCTATTCGGGTATCTGACCAGCTTTTGAGTTACCTTCCACTTCAGATATTGATACATCACGTTCAATAATAGAAGATTTTTCTAGATCCCCAGATGCTCTCTCAGTTTCGCCAATCTGATCCATTATACTCATCACACTGTCATCGCTAGTCTGATTCGCCGAAAGATAGGTTAAGCTCATACTTGTAGCAAAAAACATTGCCGCAACAAAACTTGTCACTCGACTCAGAAAATTAGCTGAACCAGATGCTCCAAATAAACTACCCGACGAACCACTTCCAAATGCAGCTCCCATGTCTGCCCCCTTTCCATGCTGCAGTAATATCAATACTATTAATACAACTGCTAGCAAAACATGTGCTGACCAGACCAGAATTTCCAACGTATCACTCCAAAAAGTTTAATTATGTAATGCGCGACAAATCGCAATAAAGTCACTCGACACTAACGATGCACCGCCTATTAAACCGCCATCTATATCTGGCATTGCAAACAATTCTGAAGCATTGTTGGCTTTGACGCTACCACCATAAAGAATGGTTAAATCTTGGGCCACACTCATATTGCGTGCCGCAACGCCTTTCCTTATAAAAGCATGTACATCTTGGGCTTGCTGAGGCGATGCTGTTTTACCTGTCCCTATTGCCCAGATAGGCTCATAAGCAATGACGGCTTTATTCAGTGACTCAACTCCTGCCAAATTGACAACTGCGGATAACTGTTCTTCTATAATTTGTTCAGTCATTCCTGTCTCACGCTGTTCAAGGGTTTCTCCTACGCACAAAATAGGGGTTAATCCCACTCGCTGAGCAGCCGCAAATTTTTCTGCAACAATTAAACTACTCTCAAAAAATAATGTCCTTCGTTCCGAATGCCCTACAATTACATAACTACATTTAAAATCATTCAGCATGGAAACCGATATTTCACCGGTATATGCACCCTTTTCATACTGACTTACATTCTGTGCACCCCAAGCTATATTTGTACCCTGTAGCACACTCTGTACTGATGAAAAATAAGGGTACGGGACACAAACTACAAACTGCACGTTAAGTAGCCCATCAAGTCCCGCAACAATCGCACTGAGTAACTGTTTGTTCTCAACCAAATTACCATGCATCTTCCAGTTACCTGCAACCAGCTTTTTACGCATTTTACCTCTAACCCTCAACTTTCCAAAAGGGGCGATGCTACCCTTGATTCTTTATCTAGTCAATTCGCATATCTACTTCAGCTACTCACTCCAAACTGATTTTTTGCTCCTGATCTGCACTAATTTCTTTATTTCAGAAAAATATTTATTATAATTAAATATTTAACTAAGAATTAGCAATCATACTCCATAAAACCTATTAACCAAATCGACCTGTAATATAATCTTCTGTCTGTTTATTCTTTGGCTTAATAAAAATTGTATCTGTCACATTAAACTCTATTAATTTCCCCAAATACATATAAGCCGTGTAATCAGAGACTCTCGCAGCTTGCTGCATATTATGAGTCACTATCAATATAGTAACTTTATTTTTGAGATCAGTTATCAATTCTTCAATACTAGCTGTAGCAATTGGATCAAGTGCGGATGTTGGTTCGTCAAACAATAATATCTCTGGATCGGTTGCCAATGCACGTGCTATACAAAGCCTTTGCTGTTGTCCCCCCGAAAGATTGAAAGCTAAATCATGCAAACGATCTTTTACTTCTTCCCATAATGCAGAGTCACGTAAGGCCTCTTCTATTCTCTCATCTAGAATTGCTCGTTGCTTAATACCCCTGACACGCAATCCATAAGCCACATTTTCGTAAATTGATTTAGGAAAAGGGTTCGGTTTCTGAAACACCATACTTATCCGCATTCGCACTTCGATTGGATCAACATTAGTCGCTAGGATATTCACGGTATCAGGATGAAGAATAATTTCACCTTCATAGCGATTACCTGGATATAAATCATGCATCCGATTAAAACATCGCAAGAATGTTGATTTCCCGCAGCCAGAGGGGCCTATCAATGCCGTAATTTTTTTATCATGCAAGACCATATCTATATTTCTCAGTGCATTGAATTCACCATAATAGAAACTAAGATTTTTAACTTCGGATTTATATTGAACCAGTTCTGCAACTTTTTCTTGATTAATCTGCATTATTCTTTTACCACTTAATATTTTTACGCATGCGATAACGTAAATAAATTGCCAACCCATTCATGGCAAGTGTCATCACAACCAATACTAATCCAGCTGCCGCAGCATTTAATTGGAATGCTTCTTCTGGTCGTGAAACCCAGTTAAACATTTGTATAGGCATTACCGTAAACGGCGCCGTTAACCACTCAAATGATACATAGGGAAATTCTTTACCAACCGGAGATGGCGGTAAAAAAGCAATAAATGTCAATGCACCAATCGTAATAATCGGCGCAGTTTCACCAATAGCTCGTGCCAAACCAATAATGATGCCTGTTAAAATACCAGCCGATGAATAGGGAAGTAAATGATCCGAAACCGTTTGCCATTTAGTTGCGCCAAGTGCATAAGCGCCCTCACGTATCGTCACAGGGATAGATCGTATTGCTTCACGTGTTGCAACGATTACAACCGGCAGTATCAAAAGTGCCAAAGCTAACCCTGCTGACAAAATACTCTGACCAAAACTTAATTGATATACAAATAAGCCTAATGCCAGTAAACCATAAATAATTGAAGGAACACCTGCCAAATTAGTTACATTAATTTCGATGATCTCCGTTAATAGATTTTTAGGTGCATATTCTTCTAGGTAAACACCCGATCCAATACCCAACGGCACAGCAGATATCGCGGTCACAAACATAACTAATGTTGTTCCAACCCAGGCTGATAAAATCCCTGCAGCTTCGGGGCGACGCGATGGAAAAGAAGTAAAAAAATCCCATGATAGACGCGGCATACCATCAATCAGCATATGCGCAAATAACGCCATAAAAGTTAATACAGCAATCATTAATGCGAAAATACCAGCTATCATAAAAACTAGATCCCATCTTTTATGTCGACCGATAATTTTTCTAATTTCTTCTAGATTATTTATACCTTTCATTGTGAAATATTACCTATTAGTGCCACTAGAGATCTTCTTAATATTTTAGAAACCAAAGAACTCATATTAATCACTCAATAAATCTCACGATATCGCTTACGCAAGATATGTCCAATAATATTAAATACGAGCGTTATTAGCAGCAGAGTTAAACCTGCAGCAAATATCGTTTGATAACCAATGCTACCATGTGGTAAATCACCTAAACTGACTTGTACAATATATGCTGTAATCGTGGCTGCTGGTTCCATTGGATTCCAAGTCAAATTTGGCTGCATTCCTGCCGCAATAGCCACCACCATTGTTTCTCCTACCGCTCTTGAAATACCTAATATGTAGGCAGCGGCAATCCCAGAATACGCTGCTGGCATTACTACGCGAATCGCTGTTTGAAGGCGTGTAGCGCCCATAGCATAGGAACCTTCTCGCAAATTCATTGGAACTGCACGCATAGCATCTTCGGTCATAGAACTTACGTATGGTATGATCATAATCCCCATGACTAGTCCTGCAGATAGCAAACTAAACCCGGGCAATTCAGGAAAAATAATTTGTAGCAAAGGAGTTACGAATAGCAAAGCGAAGTAGCCATATACGACTGTCGGCACTCCTCCTAGTAACTCAAGAAAAGGTTTTGCAATCTCACGTACTGTAAATGGAGCAAATTCGGAAAGATAGATTGCTATAATAGTTCCCAATGGAAGCGCAACCAGCAACGCAATAAATGAGCTAACTACTGTACCCGAAATTAACGGCAATATTCCGTAGTGCGCATCATCAAATAACGGTGTCCACTGGGTATCCGTTAGAAATTCCCACACTGATACGTGTTGAAAAAATACAAACGACTCTTTCACTAGCATTACAATAATTGCAAGCATAATTGCAACCGAAAGTACTGCTGACAGAAACAGAAGTGCTTCTATCAATCTTTCATGCAAATGACGACGAAAGCTATATCCTAGTTTCCCAGCATGAGTTAATTTCGTGCGTGACTCTTCTGCCACCGTGAAAGCCCTTCTATATTAAATCGGAGCATTATAGTAAGAAGATCGTTATTAAGAAAAAAACTAATCTCGCGTTCTGATCAAGCTAGACCGTATTAGCCTTGATTACTTTCGAACAAATCTATCAAGACACTGTGGCACTATTCGAACTAGACGATACTGCCTATCAGTTTAAAATCTATTCTATAAAAAGATTTATTCTCTTTAGATACTCTTACATGAAAAAATTCTGGAGATACAACATCTCCAGAATTCATGCATATCTAAAACCACGCCATATTAGATTTAGATAATAATTTAC
>JAMXAE010000173.1 GCA_024281695.1 Nitrosomonas sp.
TATTTTAATGAAGCCTGCAAATGACAAAATTTTTATGAATCAATTCATAAATCAAGTATGGCCACCCTATGTTGACGCATGTAATTTTTATTCTATGGTGCTTCGAATTGGATTTATTGAGTTTGTTGTAGATTTAAGCCCTAACCAATCTATCACTCCGGTTCTAATGGAAAAATCTAAGGAAATGTTTGGCGCTGAAGGTTGGACATACATGCCAAAATGCGGTGAATGATTTGCATAGCTAAACCGCTCATTATCTTTTTTATCATAAGAAGCGCGGTAGGGTGGATAAGTTTGCGTCATCCACCGTTAACTCTGCAACACACTTTTAACGGATGATCGTGGAAGGAGTATGCTGACAGCAAAACAGAAAGCAATAAAAACGATTGATCAATTACCGGACGATGCGGATATGGACGAGATCATGTATCGGCTTTATGTGCTGGATAAGGCCAGAAAAGGACAGGAAGCCGTGGCGCAGGGGAATACTCTGGCCAATGAAGCGTTTAAACGAGCTATTGATGCGTGGTAATCTGGATTGAAGGGGCGAAAACTGAGTTTGTATTGATCATTTCCAAGATTTCTCCTTCCAGTCGAAATGACAGGACCGTCATTCCGAACGTGAGTGAGGAATCTTAAATAACCTATTTACGATGCGAGCAACCCAGAAATCCATTCCGTTAGATCCGGCTTAACCACCACCAAAATAACCACCGCAAACAAAACCAACACCGGAAATTCATTAAACCAGCGGTAAAACACATGGCCATGCTGATTGACATCGTTTTTAAACGCTTTAACGTACTTTCCGCAGTAATAATGGTAGTAAATCAATATCAGAACCAACGCTAACTTGGTATATAGCCACTCACCGGAAAAACCGTAACCCAGCCACAGCCATACGCCGAAAACCACCGTCAGTACCGCACCAGGGGTCATGATGCCGTAATACAGTTTGCGTTCCATGATCTTGAAGCGTTCCTTGCCGGGTTGATCGTCGCATTGGGCGTGATAAACGAATAAACGCGGCAGGTAGAACAGTCCCGCGAACCAGGTGACCATGAAAATGATGTGCAGTGATTTTATCCAGAGCATGGCAGTATGAATGGTTGGTGTTAAAGTTGGTATGATACTGGGCTTGTGATTTTAGCGCTATCCCCTGGAATCCGGTGGATCGTGAACAGGGCTTTGTTTCGATTAAATAACGGGATGATTATGAATCAGCATTATCAAAATTTAGTCCAGAAATTGGAAGAAATCACCCATTTAAGCGGCGTGATGAGTACGTTGGGATGGGATCAGGAAGTGATGATGCCGGCGGGCGCCGGTGAGGCGCGTGCCAAGCAGATTGCGGCACTGGCGGGCGTCATTCATGAACGCATGACCGATCCTGCGCTGGGAGAGTGCTTGAACGAGCTTAAGGAAAAGGATTTTGATGCTTTGAGTGAGCCGGAGCGCTGCAATATCCGTGAAGCGCTGCATAGTTATGAGCTAGAGACCAAAGTATCGAAGCGGTTGGTGCAGGAGCTGGCGGAGTTGAGCTCGCGCGGGCATGGCATTTGGGTGATGGCGCGGCAGGAGAATAAATTTTCTGATTTTGCCCCGGTATTGAAACGTTTTCTGGAACTTAAGCAAGAATGGGCGCAGTGCGTGTCGCCGGAATTGAAACCCTACGATGCAAACATTGATCTGTTTGAGCGCGGCACAACGATGGACATGATCACGCCCATATTCGAGCGCCTGAAACAGGAATTGATCCCGCTGATTGCTGCCATTCGGGCACATTCTTATCAGCCGAATACGGCTTTTCTACAGGGCAGGTTTGCGCTGGATAAGCAGGAGGCTTTAGCGCGTAAAATCAGCCGAGATATTGGTTTTAATTTCGAGCAGGGACGTATGGATGTGTCGGTGCACCCTTTTTGCGGCGGCAGTCATCCGACTGATGTGCGCATTACGACGCGCTACAAAGACAGTAATTTTGTCGAATCGCTGTATGCGGTGATCCATGAAACCGGTCACGCGCTCTACGAGCAGGGGCGTCCGCATGAGCTGGGCGATTTACCGGCTTCGGAATCGCTGACGATGGGAATCCATGAATCCCAATCGTTATTCTGGGAACGCATGATTGCGCAGAGCAAGCCCTTTTGCTCGCATTACTTCGACACGATCCGCGCGGCATTCCCGGATAACTTGAAATCTGCAACCGTGGATTCGTTTTATCGCGCGATCAATACCTGTAAGCCGGATTTTATCCGGGTAGAGGCAGATGAGGTAACTTATCCGTTGCATATTATTTTGCGCTATGAAATCGAGAAAGGCTTGTTTGATGGTTCGATGCAGGTTGATGACTTGCCGCACATCTGGAATGAGCTGATGCTGAAGTATCTGGGAATTCAGCCGCCTACCGATGCGCTCGGCGTATTGCAGGATTCGCATTGGAGCGGCGGGGCGTTTGGGTATTTTCCTTCGTATACACTGGGTGCGATGTATGCGTGTCAGTTTTATAAAACACTGTTGAGTGAACAACCGGATACGGAGAAACATATTTCAGAGGGAAATTTCACGCCTATTAAACAATGGCTGAATGAAAAGATCCATCGCCAGGGCAGACTGTACACACCTCAGGAATTGGTTCGACGCGTCACAGGAGAAGCTTTGAATCCAGACCATTTTATTGGTCATTTAAAGCAAAAATACAGTGAAATTTATGGACTGACTTCAGTTTGATCGATGGTTTATGCTTGTCGGCGACCTTGGTTGCTTTCGATCCATCTTTTTACGCGATTGGCATCACCGATGCGGGTATTTTTTCCCCAGGAGTTCAGTAATACAATCACCACGGGTTGTCCTGAAATTTTGGCTTGCATTACCAAACAGCGTCCGGCTTCGTTTAAATAGCCGGTTTTGGATACATTGATGGCCCACTCCTGATTGCGTACCAGACTATTGGAATTGACGTACTGCAAGGAGCCACGTTTATTGCCAGGCGTTACGGAATGCTTGGAAGTGGTTGAAAATTCACGGATGGCCGCGTAACTGTTGGAAGCGGCGACCATTTTTGCCAGGTCGCGTGCAGTGGCTACATTATTGCTATTCAAACCGCTGGAATCGACAAAACGACTGTTCGTCATTCCAATCTTCTTTGCCTTTAAATTCATGGCATTGACGAATGCTTTTGTACCACCAGGGTAGGTTCGACCCAATGCAGCTGCGGCGCGATTTTCGGATGACATCAACGCCAAACGCAATAATTCATGACGTGGATAGCTACTGCCGACGGGTAAGCGGGAAGAAGTGCGTTTCAGCTTGTCAACATCGGCTTGCGTAATCGTGATTTTTTCATTCGGTGGCAGGCGCGCATCCAGCGTAACCATAGCGGTCATCAATTTGGTGATTGACGCAATGGGCATCACTTTGTCTGCGTTTTTATTATAAATGACGCGATCATTTTGAGCATTAAAAACCATCGCGGCTTGAGACTTGACATCAAGATTGTTGTTCTGTGCAAAGGTATGATTGGTGTAAAAAAATATGATACAAAATAAAAGGATTGCCTGCTTCATTCTTTCTTATCTCCAATTTAATGATGATCTTCTTAAATTATTTTCTAGGATCAAATAATAAATCCCAGATTATTAATATATAATTACACAAATAAAAATAATTTAAAAAGGCAAACTACATACCAAAATACCTTTTAATTTTACTATACATTTGCATGTTTTTTCATAAAAGATTTAGAATAAATTATTTTTTTATAGAAAGTTAGAAGCTCATATTAAGAAATTGCATCAATAAATATTATGTAATTGTATGATAATAAGCTTCAAATTAAGCTAAAGATAAGCATGTTAATTTAAGATTGCTATTTCCCTGCGCAGCGAGACTCATGCAGAAAACCACGCCCCCGTTACTACGTTTGATTCGTCTGACCCAATTACTGTTACATATTGTTTCAGGATTACTGCAATCATTTTTTTATCCGCATTTTCCGCAGAATATTCAACGACGCATGATGCAGCATTGGGCAGTTCGCTTTTTGTCTATTCTCAATATCCGCCTGCATTGTCATGGCAAGCTACCTGGTTTAGAAATTCCGCGTGTATTGTTTGCGGCTAATCATGTTTCCTGGCTGGATGTGTGTGTGCTAATGGCAGCCTGCCCGACTCGCTTTGTGGCTAAAGCAGAGATCGACCATTGGCCAATATTAGGCTTGTTGAGTCGGAATGCGGGTACTTTATTTATTCAACGTGCAAAGCGCAGCGATACTTTGCGCATCAATCAGCAGATCAGCGAAGTGTTGGAAAAGGGGGAGCGGATCACTGTTTTTCCAGAAGGTACCACAGCCGATGGCATGCAATTGAATCATTTTCATGCTTCCTTATTGCAATCAGCGGTTACCGCTGATGCATTACTTTATCCAGTTGCCATTAGTTATCGCAATACAGCAGGAAATATTTGCCTGGAAGCTGCATATATAGAACCCTCGCTCGTTTTATCGCTACAAAAAATATTGAGCCAAACCTGTATTGATGTTGAATTAACCTTTAATGAGCCGATTCAATGCGGCATGAAAAACCGACGGGAATTGGCGCGTTTGTCTGAGCACGCAATTGCTAAGTCGCTGTCATTGCCTATTCCACACAAGGGAGTTGAAAAACTTGCCGGTTTTCCAGACAAATAGCAGTTAATTGCCCTCCCCAAACACAGCCACTGTCAAGTGCAATTAAGTTATCGGTGACATACAATCCTAACGCAGACCAGTGACCACAAATAAGGGTGGTTTGCTGGCTAGCACGTTGGGGTAAGCTAAACCAAGGCAAATATCCCGTTGGGATGGACTGGGGATCTCCTTTAAACGCAAAATTCATCACGCCTTCCGGAGTGCAAATACGCATTCTTGTCATCGCATTAATGATGACTCGTAGGCGCTGATAACCGGCCAAATTATCTTGCCAGTAATGGGGTTCATTGCCATATATGTGGGCAAATAGCTCCCGATAATTATCTTGGCGTAAGGCATCTTCTACTTCGTGAGCCAATTGTTCAGCTTGTGCAATTGTCCAGGATGGCAGCAAACCGGCATGAACCATCGCATAAGAACCTTCAGAGTAAAATAATTTTTGTTGGCGTAGCCAATGCAATAATTCATCTCTGTCGGGTGCATCCAAGATCGGCTGAAGCGTGTCACTACGATGGCTTTTTGCAATTCCGGCCGCAACCATCAATAAATGTAAATCATGATTGCCGAGTACCGTGATTATTGCATCACCGGCTTGTTTGATGGCACGTAATAGTGATAGCGAATCAGGGCCGCGATTGACAATATCGCCAACTAGCCACAATTTATCTTTCACGGGATTAAACTGAATGAAGTCGAGAAGCTTCTGAAATTCCTTAAAACAGCCTTGCAGATCGCCTATTGCATAAGTTGCCATTGCGTCAGACTATATTTATTCGACAGATATTCGGAAAAGATATTATCGTAAACCTAAGACATCCTGCATATCGAATAGGCCATTCGGTTTATCAGCCAGAAAACGCACTGCGCGCAATGCCCCCATTGCAAAGGTCATACGGCTACTGGCTTTATGAGAGATTTCTACGCGTTCACCTATACCGGCAAATATAGCCGTATGGTCACCTACAATATCCCCCGCTCGGATAGTGGCAAATCCGATGGTTTCCGGAGCTCTTTCGCCAGTGATGCCTTCGCGTCCGTAAACGGCCACTTTATTTAGATCTTTGCCCTGTGCATCGGCGATGACTTCGCCCATGCGTAAGGCGGTTCCAGAAGGCGCATCGATCTTATGCCGATGATGTGCCTCGATAATTTCGATGTCATAGCCTTCATTCAGTACTTTGGCGGCAATTTCCAATAGCTTGAAGGTTACATTCACACCGACACTCATGTTGGGGGCAAATACAATAGCAATATCTTGTGCAGTTGCTTTAAGTAGCGCTTTTTCTTCAACAGAAAAACCCGTGGTGCCAATCACCATCCTCACTCCGGCTTCTCGACATGCAGCAAGATGCGCCAGTGTACCTTCGGGGCGCGTGAAATCGATCAAATGATCACACCCTTTCAGAGC
>JAMXAE010000174.1 GCA_024281695.1 Nitrosomonas sp.
AGTACGGCATTGAGAAAATCAATCTCTTCCATTTGCTTTCCAGGTGTTGCATAGTAAGAAACATTTTCGATAGCAATACGTTGTTCCAGAATATTCTGCACACGTTGGATACGTTCGGCAACGTAATAAACCGCTTCTTCAGTAAAAGGAATCGGCATCAGATCATAAAGATGGCCATTATCACTGCAATAGCTCAAATGTTCACTGTAACAACGGATACGATGTTCTTGTAGAAAATGCTTCAGTCGTTGCAGAAAAGCTTCATCCAGAGGAGACGGTCCGCCGATTGAAAGAGACAATCCATGACAGATAAATGGAAACTTCTCGGTAAACTCGCAAAACTTATTCCCATAATATCCGCCTACCCCGATCCAATTCTCGGGAGCCACTTCCCAGAAATCGACTGGATCAAGAGGTTGATCTGCAAGTGAACGCATTAACGCTCGCCGCAGACCCAAACCGGCACCATGAACAGGGTAATGTCTACTATTCATGATCATAAGCAATACGCATTACTTATTAGAGCCACATTTACCTTCACCACATTTTCCCTCTTTCTCAGATTTCTTGCCGCCGCACTTACCTTCCATATTCTTTTTCATCTCATTCTTGTTGCCACACTTGCCTTCCCCACATTTACCCTCTTTTTCAGGTTTCTTGCCACCACATTTCCCTTCTTTGTCTAACTTGCCATCGCCACTGATGCCACTCGCATCAGCCAGTTGCATGTAACCACTGGATAACTCATTCACAAAAAAAGGATTCGTATTGACATTCGTATCAGCCGCAAGATTACTCGCAGCCAGACTGGTTACAAATACTGTACCCACTGCAAGCGAAATAGGTTTCATTGATTTCTTTGACATATTGCTTCCTCCATAAAAATTGATAAACTCAATGACGAAGGATCATAACTCCAAATTTAAATGAAGTCTTTTATTTCTCGATTATCCCCAGGTATTTCTCAAATATTCGATTCAAACCAGAAATATAAAACCATGATTTAAATTTGATATTGCTTATCTAACCTTATCTAACGCAATTTTATGGAATTAACTTCAATCTATTATTTATCTGCTTTTTTTGCATGCTTCTCTCTGATAAACTCAGCGCTTCGATAATATTATAAAAATATGCCAGTCAATTGAGGAGCCTTGAATGTTTGACAAACCCAACCAACTTATTTTTTATATCAATGCAGCAATCATTGTGTTTGGTGCTTTGGTAGCATTACTGACTGACTATGTTGTGCTGGGACTAGTATTCGCTATCAGCGCACTGTTATTAGTTTATGATCAAATCAGACAAAACAAATCCACATTTACCATCGCAGATTTAAGAAAAATACTGACTATCCATGATACTGGAGGCGGTAAGGCAACACTGACACAAACTCAAATGACAACTGCCTGCCATGTCGATAATTCAGAATATTGGTTTAAAAATATTCGCGCTATTGGAAGCATCAGTAATTTCAAAGTTAATAATGGCAATCCTGCAGAACAAAAAATTGAAAATGGCAACTACCAAGTTTGCATGAAACTTCCCTCTGAATCAAAAGCAACTGATTGTTCTGACTTCACCTTAACGTATGAGTACAAAGATGCCTTTACACAAACTGAAGGCGTGTTGTCTCATGTGATCGATAATGATACTCGGCAATTACATTTGATCGTTGAACTACCCGAAGGACGTCCTATTTCATCAGCCAAGTTTTTCTGCAAGCATGACGGGATAGAAGAAGCACTATTGCCGCCAGTTGTCACTGGACAAACAAAAATCGAAGCTAATATTAAGAACCCTAAATTCGCTGCAGAATACTGCTTGCAATGGAGTTGGTCAGAAGAAAGCATGATAAAGAAACTGACCCGTCTTCTTTAAATCGAAAGCACGCAAATTATCCGATTACCTTGGCTGATTGAATTACCGCTGATTAGTCTTAAGATAAAACGAGAAGACGCAATCGGTTTTTCAAGTTCAATCAACCAAAGCCAAATAAAGTATCATTTATTTTCCTACCGATAGTGTAAATACTTAAATACCGGTGAATCTACTCAGAGCCCTCGCTGCTGTTAGCAGCATGACCTTTATATCGCGCGTTCTCGGGTTTGTACGTGATGTCATGATTGCACGAATTTTTGGTGCGGGAATGGAAACCGATGCTTTTTTTGTGGCCTTTCGCATTCCCAATCTACTGCGGCGATTATTTGCCGAAGGGGCATTTTCACAAGCCTTCGTTCCCATTCTTGCGGAATACAAAAACACACGCACACCAGAAGAAACCCGCGATTTAATCGATCACATCACCAAGCTGCTAACAATTACTCTGTTTATCATCACTGTCATTGGCATCATGGCAGCATCGCTAATTATTTATGTCAGCGCGCCAGGATTTTCCGATCATCCAGAGAAATTCAATCTCACCGTTGAGCTTTTGCAGATTACCTTCCCCTACATTCTGTTTATTTCTCTGGTAGCTTTGGCAGGCAGCATACTCAATACCTATGGCAAATTTAATGTGCCTGCAATCACACCCGCATTGTTGAATCTATCGTTTATAGGTTGCGCGCTGTGGCTCACTCCTTTAATAGATCCTCCGGTTTTGGCACTGGCATGGGCCGTTTTTATCGGTGGTGCATTACAACTTGTTTTCCAGATACCTTTCCTGCTACGTCTCAAATTATTGCCGCGTATTCGTTTTAGAAATCCGGATACTGGTGCCTGGCGCGTACTCAAACTAATGGGTCCTGCTGTTTTTGGCGTGTCCGTCGGTCAAATCAGTATGTTGATCAATACGATCTTTGCTTCACTCCTAATCACTGGGAGCGTGTCTTGGCTTTATTATGCGGATCGACTAATGGAGTTTCCCGCTGGATTGCTAGGTGTTGCATTGGGTACTATCCTGCTTCCATCGCTGGCACGACATTACAACAGTAACAGCACTGAAGAGTATTCCCGTCTACTGGATTGGGGCTTGCGATTGACAATATTACTGACGTTACCTGCAGCTCTGGCGTTAGCATTACTGGCAACACCTTTAATCACTACACTGTTTTATCATGGGGCGTTCACTGATCATGATGTATGGATGACGCGCGAAGCGCTAATTGCTTACAGCATAGGATTACTTGGACTCATTCTAGTTAAAGTGCTCGCACCTGGTTTCTATGCTCGCCAAAACATCAAAACACCAGTAAAGATTGCTGTTATCACATTGGTTTCTACCCAATTGATGAATCTCGCTTTTATCATTCCTTTCCAACATGCTGGATTGGCATTAGCCATTGGTTTGGGAGCTTGCTTAAACGCAGGATTACTGTATTACAAATTACGCAGCCATCAAATTTATCAACCACAACCTGGATGGCATACTTTCTTTCTAAAAATACTGACCGCTCTGGCGGTCATGGGCTGTGTCTTATGGTTTGCGACAGGAAGTGATGTGTCTTGGTTAACTGACTCTGTTATAACACGCATCAATCGATTGACCTGGATAGTTATACTGGGTGCAGTAAGTTATTTTGCCGCATTATGGCTATTAGGCTTTCGTCTTAAAGATTTTACCAAGCAACAAGCAATATAAAAATACTTAGTACTGGGCACAAGTATTAACTAATAGCGATGCTTCTTGTCGTGCTGAATCAATGCATATGCTGAATGGTTATGAATAGATTCAAAATTTTCTGACTCAACCACATAGGCATCAATGCGTTCATCATGATTTAATACTTCAGCAATATCTCTGACGATGTCTTCTACAAACTTAGGGTTGTCATACGCCCTTTCAGTCACATATTTCTCGTCAGGCCGCTTCAGAAGGCCATATAGCTCACAGGAAGCATTATTCTCGGCAATCCTGATGACATCTTCAATCCATACAAAACTATTGGTACGCACAGAAATAGTGACATGAGAGCGTTGGTTATGCGCACCATAATTGGATATTTTCTTAGAGCACGGACATAAGCTCGTAACGGGCACAACAACTTTCATGGTAAAAAGGTATTCACTATTTTTAATTTCACCAATAAAGGTTACTTCATAGTCCAACAAACTCCTTACTTGTGAAACAGGTGCAGATTTATTAATGAAGTAAGGAAAAGTCATCTCAATATGACCAGAATCTGTTTCCAACTTTTGGATCATCTCGCGCAAAATAGTTTGGAATGATTCAACAGAAATTTCCCGCTCATGACTATTCAGTATTTCCACGAAGCGGGACATATGTGTGCCTTTAAAATTATGCGGCAAGTTCACATACATATTAAACATCGCTATCGTATGCTGTACGCCATCATCCTTATCAGCTACAACTACAGGATGGCGAATAGACTTAATGCCAACTCTGTCGATAGCAATTCGCCGGGTATCGGGGGAACTCTGTACATCAGCAATAGGAAAATCTATCTGTTTATTCATATTATTTTCTCCTCTCTGGCTAGGAGTTTATGGCAACAATTAAGTTCAACTCTCGCCCATTCCCAATCAAGACAATATTATTGAATTGCTGCTTGTGTTCGACTAGATATAAAACCTACTCAGACATTATTGTTCGCACTGATTGAATAATACCTTGTTTGTCTAATCCACAATCTGCTAGCATTCGCCCATGATCACCCTGATCAATAAAGATATCCGGTAGCCCTAATTGTAATACTTTAGAAACAATTCTCTGGCTATTCAGTGATTCCATAACAGCGCCGCCCGCGCCGCCCATCACCGTATTTTCTTCGATCGTCACCAATACATCATGACTGGCCGCCAAAGACGCCACCAGCTCATCATCTAACGGCTTAACGAAACGCATGTTGGCCACTGTTGCATCAAGCTCTTCAGCTGCTTGCAAACACGGCGCTAACATACTACCAAAAGCAAGCAAAGCAACCTTTTTCCCGTGACGACGAATCTCACCTCGACCAATAGGTAATGCTTGCATGTCTTTTTTCACTTTGACCCCGGTTCCAATTCCTCTTGGATAACGGACTGCTGAAGGTGTATTCAGGTGGAAGGCAGTATATAGCATCTGCCGACATTCATTTTCATCAGAAGGCGCCATCACGGTCATATTAGGGATACAACGCAAGTAGGATAAATCAAAACTACCTGCATGCGTGGGGCCATCCGCTCCCACTAAACCAGCCCGATCAATGGCAAATACCACAGGCAAATTCTGAATGGCCACATCATGCACCAACTGATCATAAGCGCGCTGCAAAAAGGTCGAATAAATGGCTACTACCGGCTTTAAGCCATCACATGCCGCACCTGCTGCAAAAGTGACCGCGTGTTGTTCTGCAATACCTACATCAAAGTAACGCTCGGGATATTCCTGTGAGAAACGCACTAACCCAGATCCCTCGCGCATGGCAGGAGTAATACCGATTAAGCGAGAATCTTGCGCGGCCATATCACACAGCCAGTCACCAAATATTTGTGTATACGCAGGCTTTCCTACTGGTTTAGCAACAATTCCTTCTTCTGGGTCAAACTTACCTACACCATGATACAAAATAGGATCTTCTTCAGCCACTTTGTAACCAGCACCTTTACGGGTAACCACATGCAAAAACTGCGGACCGTCTAGCAGCTTGATATTGTTCAACGTAGTAACCAAAACATCCAAATCATGGCCATCAATCGGGCCGATATAATTAAATCCAAATTCTTCAAATAAAGTACCCGGCGTTACCATACCTTTGACATGTTCTTCAGCACGCTTGGCCAATTCTAACATAGGGGGCACCACTCCAAGCACCTTCTCTCCGGCACGTCGCGCTGTGGCATAAAACCGTCCAGACATCAATTTAGCTAAATAGTTATTCAGTGCTCCGACCGGCCGTGATATCGACATATCGTTGTCATTTAGGATAACCAGCAAATTGGCATCCATCACACCCGCGTTGTTCAGTGCTTCAAACGCCATGCCTGCACTCATAGCACCATCCCCAATAATAGCGATAGCACGTCGATCTGTGTGGTTTAGTCGCGCAGCCACAGCCATACCCAGTGCGGCACTGATCGAGGTACTGGAATGTGCAGTACCA
>JAMXAE010000004.1 GCA_024281695.1 Nitrosomonas sp.
ATGACGTGCAACAAGTGTCATTTGGATATTTTTCTCTGTCACTACAGCAAAATTCTTGCAGTTGTACAGAGGTCTTTTACATTTTTGTTATGTTTGAATACACGTAGAATGTAATGTGGGGACAACCTTTACATATTGAATTCGCCTGCGCGCTGTTATCGCCTGACAATGAGAGGATGGAAAAAGGAAACAAGAATATCAAATATAAGAATTAACCGCATGATCCATAATGATTTTTTTGGAGTTTGGCGAAAAAAAGAATATTATTCCTATACACGATAAATACTAACCAGATTTTATGTAAGCCTTGACTTTTTAAGGCAACTACATTTAACACCAGGAGTAAGGATGATGAAAAAAATTGTAAAATATTGCTTGCTTGTTGTAGCTATCAGTACAAATTTCCTGCCTAACGAGGGCCGAGCTAATTCGGTCGATGATTTGATAAATAATATAGCTAAGGGGTGCCGGTTCAATATTCAAACAAAATCAAAGAATGAGTATGTATCCGTTGGGGATGACGGTAATATTCTTAGATGGAAAAAAACAGATAAAAACGCACAAAAATGGATCATCTATCCGGTTGATCCGAGTATGTCATCTGATAAGTCGGAAGTAACGGAGTCTTTGAAGTATCGAATCATGACTGTCTCCAATGGTGAATTCATGTCGGTTGGAAGCAACGGGAGCATCCTCAGGTGGACAAAGGCCGGTGATGATACTCAAACATTCAAGTTCGTGGATCCGAACGGTGATTATCTGAAGATCAAGGAACCGACGAAGGGTGAATTTGTTTCCGTTGGGTGGACTGGTTCCATCCAGCGCTGGAGCAATACCAATGACGATTATCAACTCTTTAAATTCGAACCAATCGAATGTATTGGGAGTAAAACACCTTATTTTCTGGATGATAAAGTAGCCGAAATTGAAAAAATAGGACCACCATCAATCACCAACATAAATGGTCCGGGGCCTGTTGGAACTGAGTCTGAGAGAATCAAGATTGGCTGGGAGGGAATATCCTACTTGCTGGTCGATGATCCTCTCTACACTAACAAAATAAGTCAAGGTAACAATGAGGTGTGGTATACGCTTGAACGATGGAGATATTGGAAGGCGGACAATATCATACCGATCGGCCTTAGCGAAAAAACGGTGGAAATTACCTACTATATTGGAATGTCACAATCTTCATTGGACGAGTTGAAAAAGACAGTATCCCAAGGTTTCACAGGCAAGCTTGAGGTTGAGGGCAAGGATAAAGTGGCATCCGCAAAAGGCAGTCTGGAATACGCTTACAAGCAAGAAAACATCGAGAGAACCGAATCTAAGCAGGATCAACAGGAATGGCGTACACGTAAAGTAACTGAAAAATTTCCTAAGACTGACAAACAAGCTGTCATAGTTACTTGGGTTCTGTATGACGAGTATAGTTTGTCTGGGGACTTCGGAAAAAAGAAAATCTGGCAAAATCCTGTACTCTCCGTTGTCGCGAACGTGGCACCGCAAGTGGTGATCTATCCGCCCCTTCAAGAATTTAACACACCCTTACAAAATATGATAAATCAGATGGGCAATCAGACTAAACCAATACCCTAATTATAAGGCTGGGTTTCGCAATAAAAGTGAAACCCTTCATTAAAATGTATCGCTCCTGGATTTCAGCGGCTTCATTCCATAAGAACCTGTTCAAAGATCTAAAATAGACTCCGCACAACTTACATTCACCTTCAGCGTGTTTGACAGTCAATACGACTTTCCGTACATTCATCCGCTATGAAAAGACGTTTTCCACCTTATAGACGGTTAATGGCGAGGAGAAACAACACCATGATACTCACTGCCTACTTTAGTGAGCTGTACGCCAAATAAACTAACATAAGATCATTTATATCTTACTTTTAGAGATGAAAGTATAAATGATCTTATCCGTTACTTTCCGCATGCAAATGACATGACGATACATCTTGAGCAGTATCAATCCGGGCAATATCAAAAAAGCTATGAATACCGTTATTTCTTGCCCCAGCATCAATGACGAATGGGTGTAGCAAGTGCCGCAGATGAACCGGTTGCTGGAAAAGGCAGCCGTTAGACTTGGCAAACTCAATTCGTTTGCGCGCTTGGTGCCGAATATTAATTTGTTCATCCAATTGCATGTGACTAAGGAAGCGGTAGTTTCAAGCCGCATTGAGGGCGCGCAAACCAACATGCGTGAGGCGCGGTGTTGCCGGAATCGGGAATCTTCCCCGAGCATCGTAATGATTGGCGTAAAGTCCAAAATTACACGCAAGCTTTGAATCAGACGATCAGCGATCTTAAAACATTGCCATTGTTCTCGAGGTGAAGCAAGCACAAGCTATTTTGCTGCAAAGTGTGTGCGATGAATACAAGATACCTGGCGAATTCCGCACCATTCAGAACTGGATAGGTGGTCACAGTTTGGCGGATGCCGCATTCATTCCGCCACATCATCAGTATGTGAATGATCTTATGGGAGATCTGGAGCATTTTTTGCACAACCAGGATATTCATATTCCAGCGCTCATTCGTATCGCAATTGCGCATTATCAGTTTGAAACCATACATCCGTTTCTGGATAGCAAGCCGTATCGGACGTTTGCTCATTCCCTTGTTTCTGGTGAGCGAGGAAATTCTGGATAAACCGTTGCTTTATCTCTCAAGCTATTTTGAGAAGAACAAGGGATTGTATTATGACAATTTGATGGTGGTACGCGAGAAGAACAATATGTTGCAGTGGCTTAAGTATTTTCTGGTTGGGATAGAGCTAACGGCTTCATTGGCTGTAAGTACCTTATCCAACATCATAACCTTGAGGGCAAAACTGGAACAGGATCTACAGGTCAACTGTGGGCGCAGGGCCGCAAGCGCGCAACTTTTGCTTAATGACTTATTTATACAACCCGCCACTAGCGTTGATGCAGTCCAGAGAATATGCGATACCAGTTATAAGACTGCCAATGAACTGGTTGCTCAGATGTGCAAGCATGGAATTTTGCAGGAAATTACTGGACAAACTTGTAATCGGGTATTTATTTTTGCCGAATATTTGGCTATTTCTAGCGATTAAGTTACCGCTACTGAATCATCCACAGCTATGTGCGAGTTAGTGCAAGCGAATCACTCCGGTCAGTTGGGATTATCAGGCAGAACGCAATATTCCTGATTCACTCAGTTTATCCTTCAAGAATGATATGATTTGCCACTATGAATGAATAAACAGTTGGAGAAATCATGCGCAAGTCTGAACCTGAATCTGGTTTAAATTTTAATCTGATCATGCCGGCCGCGTTATTGCTGGTTTTATTAGTCGTACCCTTTTCGGTCAATTCTTTTATGCATATGTTTTCGGCTAAAAAGCAATTTATTAATACGCTGATGATGAAAATACCGATTGATAGTGCGGCGATCACGATTCCGGCAACGGTCAAACAGTATGAGTCTTTTGATGTGGCTTTAAATCTGGAAACGAAACAATTTGCTAGGCTTCTGAATGAGATTGTTTCAATGTCATCCGAAGGCACCGAAATCCAAGGGATTGTTGGCGTGGTGTCGCCCGACATGAAAGCTGAAATTGCTGGTGAGGATTTTGAGATTGATAAGCGGGGGCCGCAAGAGCAACTCTCTGCTTATCGCGGTACTGCCAACTGGCGCTGGCGTGTGACATCGGAATCATCGGGGTCTCAAGATTTAAAATTCCAGTTGCACCTCTTAACGCAAAATAATGGCCAGCAGAGCACCAAAATTCTGGATCTTGCCGAAGCGAGTTTCTCTGTCCAGGCAAATCCAACGGAATGGTTTAAACGTCATTGGTTCTGGGTTGTTTCACTACTATTGGTGCCTGCCGCGATCATTTTTGGGTTGCGGCAGCGTCATGCGTGATGAATCCGGTCCGCTGGGGTTAGAAATTCTTTTAGGTAACTTGAAAAAGAACTAAAGATCCTTATATCAATAAACTGAAAGTGTACTTTTTTGTAACTGTAAAAACGCCGCATTAATGGTTTATTGATCGCAGATTGAATGAGGCGTTACTGTTGTAGATACATAATGTGCTTTTTAATCGATAAGGAGAAATTTATTATGGCCATTACACGTTATGAACCTTGGGGTTTGCTCAGCCAACTGCAAAGAGAATTAGAACGAAGCGGTGCTGAAGGTTCCACCGCAACTGCGGAATGGGCGCCTGCTGTCGATATTAAAGAAGAAGCTGACAAATTTGTCATCCATGCCGATATTCCGGGTGTTAAACCTGAAGAAATAGATATCAGCATGGAAGACGGTGTACTAACCATCCGGGGCGAAAAGAAATCAGAAGCCAAAACTGAGAAAGAAGGCTATAAACGCGTTGAACGCACATATGGTTCGTTTTATAGACGTTTCAGTCTGCCTGATACTGCCAATGCCGACGCGATATCTGCCGCTTCAAAGCATGGCGTATTAGAAGTAGTCATACCAAAGCGAGAAGCTGTGCAACCGAAGAAAATTAGTGTGACTGCTGCAGAGTAATTCATACTGAGTCTGATTACATTCAATCTGCTTCTAGAAGTAATCGAAAAGAATGGAGCCCGTAGGCTCCATTCTTTATGAAAACTTACTTTTGCCAAGCATGCAAAAGCATGACAGAATTGCGTCCTTATTTTCTTGAAGATCAAGATAAATCCTGAATTAATTTGTAGTTTTCTATATTAAGTCTCTCTAATGCCTCTCATTACCCTGGAAAACGCCTGTTTAGCCTTTGGCCATCACGCTTTATTGGATCATGTCCATTTACAACTGGATCCGAGTGAACGTGTCGGTTTGATCGGTAGAAATGGCGGCGGCAAATCAAGCCTGCTACGTGCTTTGTCAGGTGAAATTAAACTTGACGACGGCAAACTTTGGTGCGCTCCCAATTTAAAGTTGGCTTATGTGTCGCAAGAACCGATACTGAATCCCACCAATACGGTTTATCAAGAAGTTGCGAATGGTTTGGGCAATATTAGTCAGATATTGCTCGATTATCATGCAATCTCTCATGCGCTAAGTGAGAATGCAAAGAATACGGACGAATTACTCATTCGTTTGCAAGATCTACAAGGCGCATTGGAAGCACAGGATGGGTGGAGTATCCAAGCAAAAATTGAAACGGTTATTGACAAACTCAATCTGCCTGCAGATACCTTAATCGAGCATCTTTCAGGCGGACTAAAAAAGAGAGTAGCGTTGGCGCGCGCACTGGTAATCGCACCGGATGTTCTGTTGCTGGACGAACCAACCAATCATCTGGATTTCTCTTCGATTGAATGGTTAGAAGGATTATTGCAGGATTTTGCGGGGAGTGTTTTGCTGATCACGCATGATCGGCGCTTTTTAGATAATGTCGCGACAAGAATTATTGAGCTTGATCGTGGAAATCTGGCAACTTTTTCCGGCAAATTTACGAATTACCAAGAA
This sequence comes from Nitrosomonas sp., assembly GCA_024281695.1. Lineage (GTDB taxonomy): Bacteria > Pseudomonadota > Gammaproteobacteria > Burkholderiales > Nitrosomonadaceae > Nitrosomonas. Next base: position 5,455 of record JAMXAE010000004.1, read on the forward strand.
AAGAAAGCAGAGATGCTGGAAGTTGAAGCCACTCATAACCAGAAATTTGATAAAGTGTTGGCGCAGGAAGAAGTTTGGATACGTCAAGGCATTAAGGCGCGACGCACGCGTAATGAAGGTAGAGTCCGAAAATTGGAAGCATTGCGTTTGGAGCGTGCAGCAAGACGGGAAAAAGTCGGTAAAGCGAATATCAATGTAGATACCGGCGAAAGTTCAGGTAAATTAGTCGCAGAATTAAAAAATGTAAATAAGAGCTATGGTGACAAAATCATTATCAACGATTTTTCTTGCCGCATTATGCGGGGTGATCGAGTAGGCTTATTAGGTCCCAATGGTGCTGGGAAATCTACATTATTAAAATTAATTCTCGGTGAATTACAACCGGATTCCGGTGAAATTCAGCAGGGCACCAAGCTAACAGTCGCTTATTTTGACCAGATGCGTGAACAGTTGGATGAAGAAATGATTCTGACAGATACCATCAGCCAAGGCTCCGAGTTTGTAGAGATTAACGGTAAGCGTAAGCATGTCATCAGCTATTTAGAAGATTTTCTATTTGCACCACAACGCGCTCGCTCGCCAGTTAAATCTCTCTCAGGGGGCGAACGCAATCGCCTGCTACTGGCTCGCTTATTTACCCGTCCTGCCAACGTTCTAGTACTGGATGAACCAACGAATGATCTGGATATTGAAACACTCGAGCTTCTAGAAGCGCTGTTACAGGACTATACAGGAACGTTATTTCTGGTCAGTCACGACCGTGAATTTCTTGATAATGTAGTCACACAAGTAATTGCATTTGAAGGAAATGGAAAATTATGTGAATATATCGGTGGTTATGAAGATTGGATACGTGCAAATCAGTTTGAAGATAATATTAGCCAGAAAAAAATATTATCGAAACAGTCAGAAACTTCGCCAGTCCGTACTATTAAATCACCAGGATTTACTCGCACCAAGAAACTTAGTTATCAGGAAGCACATGAACTTGAAGCATTACCTGGTAAAATTGATGTTCTGGAACAAGAACAAGCAAATATTACCTTGCGCTTGAATGAATCAACCATTTATCGTGGTTGTCCGGACGAAGCGAAAGCATTACAAGCACGCTTCGCTATGATTGAAAAAGAACTGACAGACTGTCTTGCACGATGGGAAGAATTGGAATCAAAATTTGTCACAAAAGGGTAGAACTTGTGACAGCAATTCCCTATAAACAACATGGACATGCTCACTATTCATTGACCAAATTAGACGCATCGTTTAAAGTTCAACTTTTGAGAGAAGGAGGCTTACATGAAACAAAAATTAATTATGAATTTATTACTCGCCTTGAGTATGCTTTTGGTATTTTCGGGAGTAACTCAAGCGGCAGGTGATGCAACTGCGGCAAAAGAAAAAACCTCAATGTGTGAGGGTTGTCACGGTATAGATGGCTACCGCACAGCTTTCCCTAATGCTTATCATGTCCCTAAAATTGGTGGGCAACATGCAGAGTACATCATTAAAGCGTTAGAAGGGTATAAAAACGGTACACGCAGCCATCCTACAATGACAGCGCTTGCTAAATCTCTATCACAAAAAGATATAGAAGATTTCGCTGCTTATTATGCAAAAAATTAATTGAGTCTTTTACGCAAGGAACAAATTATGAAGAATTATGTGATAGCCGCTTTGAGCGGTGTAGCTTTGATAGTTTCCAGTCAAGTGATGGCTGCTGATGTTGAAGCAGGTAAAAGTAAAGCAGCGGAAGTTTGTGCTTCATGTCACGGTGCTGACGGTAATAGCCCTGCGCCTAATTTCCCAAAAATTGGCGGGCAACATAGAACCTACATAGAAAAAGCATTAAAAGATTATAAATCCGGTAGCAGAAATGACCCTATTATGGCTGGAATGGCTGCAAGCCTAAGTGCAGCTGATATTGAAAACTTGGCTTTTTACTATTCAAGCCAATCAGGCAGCCTAAATTCACACAAATAGAATTAATTTAGTCGTATCTAAAAACGGGATAAACACCACGACCAGTCGTAGGTTTTCTCCCGTTTCTTATTAGCTGATAGCGCCTAAATGTCTATCCAGACATTTAAAGTAAACAATAGCATCCGGTGCAGATTGATTGCGCTGTGCCTGCCATATCATTTCTGCTAGACATTCCATCACTTGGTGCGCTGCTGCGTGCTCATTACCAGTTTGCTCTTGTAAGCGGGCAAATCGTTGACAAATACCAGTCGGTTGATTGATTGACAACTGCTCTTTGATTGCCATATGCATACTCATGTGCAAGAAGGGATTAATGTCTCCCACTTCAGGGGAATAATCTTTATCGAGATATCGATCAGCATCATCGAGAATGTTATGGTATTCCGGATGATTCAGGATCACTTCCAATGCAATATCTTCCATGCCTGAAAGTATTTCTCGTTGGCGATATTTGCGCCATGTATCAAAAAATAATTGACGCGCTTGATCTCTGGATGGTTTAAACATAGTGTGCGATCTGAATTAAATATTTTTTTCTTTAAATTCACATAAATGATTAATATCACAAACAGGGCATTCTGGTTTCCTAGCCTTACATACATATCGACCGTGAAGTATTAACCAGTGGTGAGCATCCAAGCGAAATTCTTTGGGTACCGCTTTCAATAGCTTCAACTCTACCTCCAGCACGTTTTTTCCAGGTGCAATCCCCGTACGATTAGCCACTCGAAAAATATGAGTATCCACGGCTATGGTTGGTTCACCAAAAGCAGTATTCAGAATCACATTGGCAGTTTTTCGCCCAACACCGGGTAATTTTTCCAATTGCTCTCGCATACGTGGAACTTCGCTGCGATGCTCTGTTATCAGCAGTTGGCAAGTTGCCAGAATATTTTTAGCCTTGGTTTTATACAATCCAATACTTTTTACACACTCAATCAAACCTGTTTCACCCAAGGTAATCATTCTTTCTGGTGTGTTAGCTTGTGGAAATAATTTTCGAGTTGCCAGATTGACGCTTTTGTCAGTTGCTTGTGCTGAAAGTATCACAGCAATCATCAATTCAAAGGGTGAGCGATACTCCAGTTCCGTAGTGGGATGTGGATTTGCTAATTTCAGACAAGCAAAAATTTCATGACATTTAGCTGAATTCATGCGGCTTGATCGATAATCGATGGTGATTACTTTGAGTTCGCACGGCGAGTGCACGTTTTATTGCTGCTTGAACAATACCCTTCTTGCGCACTTCGGCTGCTATCTCAGTCGTTTCTGATTTCATGCTATTTTTATGTCTGCGTATTTGTCGATTCATTTGTTTTTCTTGCTCCAGTCTTTGCAATCTGAACTGGTAACGTGAACGAGCAACATCGGCGGCTTTCTTTTTAACCCCATCTGCGGTCAAGTTTGATGAATCATAGGTTTCTTCTTTCACTGGAATCAGATGAATACAATCCATCGGACAAGGAATGACGCACAATTCACACCCCGTACATTCTGCAGCAATTACAGTGTGCATCTGCTTTGCCGCACCGACGATCGCATCGACAGGGCAAGACTGAATACAAAACGTACAGCCAATACAAAGCTGCTCATCAATCCGGGCAACCATTCTAGGCTTGGGGAAACCATGCGCAGTATTCAGCGGCTTGGGCTCAACGCTCAATAATTCCGCGATTTTATGTATGCCTTTCGCATCGCCGGGCGGGCATTGATTGATATCGGCACGTCCTTCCACAATAGCGATGGCATAAGGTTTGCATCCTGTAAAACCACATTTTCCACACTGGGTCTGCGGCAATATCGCATCTATTTTTTCTATGAGCGAGTGACTCATTTTAATCAACAATCTGAATTTATAACGCAATCACAAAATCTATTCTGTTTGACCGGAACATAACACCTGCGCGACTTCTTTAACCAAATCTGGGCCGCGATAAATCAAACCAGTATAAAGCTGGATCAGGCTTGCGCCCGCCCGTATTTTCTCTTGCGCATTTTGCGCAGACATTATCCCACCAACGCCAATAATAGGAATAGCGCCTTGCAGAATCTGGTGCAACTGATGAATGACTGCGGTGGCTCGTTGCGTCAGGGGAGCGCCGCTTAAACCACCGTTTTCCTGCGATACCGGCAAGCCCTCGATGCCGGCTCGTGAAATAGTAGTATTGGTTGCAATCACACCATCTACCTGATGTCTCATCAATAAAGCAGCAACCGATTCAATTTGAGTCAATTCCAGATCCGGGGCTATTTTTATAACCATGGGTACATAGTTGCCATGTGTCTGCGCAAGTTTCATTTGTTCCAATTTGAGTTGACCTAGCAAATGATCCAGCGCATCGGTCGCTTGTAACTGTCGCAAATTTTGCGTGTTAGGCGACGAAATATTGACCGTAACATAACTGGCATAGCGATACACTTTCTGCAAGCCAATCAGATAATCATCGACTGCGTTTTCAAGCGGCGTATCAAAATTCTTACCAATATTAATCCCAAGTATGCCCTGATAATCCGAGTGCTTGATATTTTCTATCAAATTATCCACGCCATGATTATTGAAGCCCAATCGATTGATTACCGCATTAGCTTGAGGAAGGCGAAAAATACGCGGAATTGGATTACCGGACTGCGCGCGAGGCGTTACAGTACCGATTTCAATAAAGCCAAATCCCAGGGTGGCGAGCGTATCCAAATATTCGCCATTTTTATCTAAACCTGCAGCTAATCCAACAGGATTAGGAAAATCCAATCCCATGACTTTACGTGATTGACAAATAATTGGCGCACTTTTCAGCAATCCTAGTTTTCTGGCATTCTCCATCGCGCTAAAGGTAATGCAATGAGCGAATTCGGGATCGAGTTTAAAAAGCAGTGGGCGAAGGAGCGTATAAAACATAGAGTCGATTTTATCCTGACAAATTGCAAATTTAAATAAATTTCAAGAAGAAATGCTGTTATCAAGTAATTGCCACTGTCCATTTATCAAGACTTCTAACGGTTGGAAATTGGCTTTATAACTCATCTTTCGATTTTCTTTGATCCAATAACCCAGATAAAGATAAGTTAAACCAAGTTTCCGACATTGTTCAATTTGCCATAAGATGTTATAAGTACCGAAACTTGCATTAGTAACACCTGAATCAAAGAAAGTATATACCGACGAAAGGCCGTCAGGCAGCACATCAATAATACTCACTATACGCAGTTGATCCTTTTCATAGAATTCAATCAGTTTCGAATCAACATTACTTTGTAATAAAAAATTCTGATACTGCTCAAGACAGTCATTATCCATACCACCGCCCGAATGGCGTTCTGCCTGATAGCATTGATAAAGCGCATAATGTGCCGGCTTATAATGAAGGGCATTCTGTGTAGTTATCAAATGCTGATGCTGTTTCCAGGTTCGACGCTGTGTGCGTTTAGGCACGAACGTGTTCACGTTGATGCGCACTGATAGGCAAGCCCGGCAATGATCGCAACAGGGGCGATAAGTATACTGACCACTGCGACGAAAACCAGCTTGTATCAATTCCCCATAAACCTCTGTATCAATGAGATATTCTGGCGTAGCAACTTCAGAACATGCCAGTCTGTCGGGTAAATAACTACAGGAATAGGGGTTAGTAATATGAAATTTAAGCACAACTACACTTATTATTCGATCAATACACGATTAAAGTTCCACTTGTTGCCTGGTTCAATTTCAGTAATTAGCGTATCTAGTTGTTGGCTAAATTCTATTCTTGAAATTTCCCGTGCGCCCATAGATGTCAAATGATCCGTCTTAACTTGACAGTCAATCAGGCCAAATCCCCAGGATTGTAATTGCTTTGCCAAATGCACCAAGGCAATCTTTGATGCATCTGGCACACGCGAAAACATGGATTCACCAAAAAATACCTTACCTAAAGCTACACCATATAAACCTCCGACGAGCGCACCGTTTATCCAAGTCTCTACAGAATGCGCCAAGCCCATTTCATGCAGCGCAGTATAGGCTGCAATCATTTCCGGGTGTATCCATGTTCCAGCTTGTTTTTTACGTGGCAATGCACACGCCTGCATGACTTGAGTAAAACTACAATCGGTACGAATTTGATAGTGATCTTTTTTGAGTGTCTTAAGTAAAGAACGTGAAATCTTTAATTCAGTGGGAAATAGCACCATTCGAGGATTAGGACTCCACCATAGTATCGGCTCGTTTTCATTAAACCAGGGAAAAATACCTCTGCTATAGGCCTCCAGCAAGCGTTGTGGCGAAAGATCTCCACCGCTGGCCAATAAGCCATTGGGTACTTTGAGCGCATTCTCCAAAGGAGGAAATGACGAATGGAATCTGTTGCTAAAAAGCATAAATTTCTCAAAAAATTAATACTGATTGATATAAAGTTGATACAGATCAAAATTCCTATTTTAACGTCTATCTATCATCAATCTCCGATTTAAAACCCACAATAAAAAGAATAAATAAATATATGAAGGAGATGCAAGTGAAAAATCTTTTTAACGGAGTACGGCTGACTTCGCGCGTTGCTGCTGGTTCATTTCTTATTGCCGCTGTAGTGGCTGCACCGCATGCCTTGGCCCATGATGCGGCTGCACAACGCATTAAACAATTAGAGCAAAGTCTACAGGCCATCCAAACCGAATTACAGAAAATCAAATCGGAGTCTTCTCAGTCTGTGCAAAAGATAAACAGTATAGAACAAACCACTAACCAGACGGTGCAGAAAGTAAATGATCTTGAAGAAAGGAAGGCTGCTTTTGTAGAAAGAGTGGATCCAATAACCAAGCGTATTGGTGTAGACGTAACCGAAAAAACTCGAATGTTATTCTTCCGAGGTGGTTTTGCACATATGATGAATCATCGCGATGGTGTAACTATACAAAATCAGGTGCTACCGATTGGAGCGCAAGATCAAGCAGACAAGCAGGGGTGGTATGCAGGTGCAGGCATTGATTGGGCTCTGACAAGAGATGTTTGGGGTTTTATGCCAAAAACCACTGTTTTTGCAGAATTAATGTTTGAATATAAGCAATTTGGAGCTCATGTACTGGGTAACGGTGCAGTAGGTAATGCACCCAGCATGTTAGCAGGCGGTGCTTTAAACCCAATTAATGTAACAGTTAGCCAATTTACTGTATCAGCATCACCTAAAATCAAATTTTTTGAGGGTTCTAAACTCAGACCTTGGATAATTCCAGCAGGTTTTGCAGTTCATGTTATGAGTCCGCCATCAGAATCCATTACTTACATTACACCAGGAGTTCAGTTTGGCGCTGGTATTGATTACAATTTTTGGAAAGACTTTTTTATCGGTATCGATGGGCGCTATCAGTTGACAGCAGGCAAATCCGATGGTGTTAATTTGAGCGGTATGACTGCCGGTGGTTACATTGGAATCGGGTTTTAACGATTTAGATAATAAATAAAGAGTGAAAATAAGGAAAGAAATGAGCAAACAGCTCATTCGTTATACAAACAATTAATAACTTCCTTTATTTTCTGCATCACTGTAATTTCAGTTCCGTTCGCAGTCAGAAGAGCATGTATGCGTGACGAAGCCTTAACACTCCATTGGCATGCCGTGGAGTGTTTTTTTTCACAATACCCCATTTAAAATCACACTATCATGAATTTAATAACTAAAAAAGGATTATGCCAGGATAATAGTATCGCTATGAAATAGGAAATGAGATCATGCGGTATCATGAAAACTGAAAATTGTCTGATCAGAAATAGACTCATTAAGCATCAAGGGTAGGATTGGCAAACGTTTAACATACTTAACACTCATCGAAATGACCTACCAAACATATGATCGTTTCTAAAAGAAATTCTGCTTTTACAATTTCTAGATCATTGTTTATTTGTTAAGCTTCGTCTAATTGTGGCAAACTCGGTAGTTAAACTTATTACGGGTAGATTAATTCGTGTCCCCCTATGAACTTTTTATTGGTTTGCGCTATACGCGCGCAAAAAAACGCAATCATTTCATCTCATTTATCTCATTAATTTCTTTAATGGGCATCACGCTGGGGATGACAGCTCTTATCACGGTTATGTCGGTTATGAATGGATTTCAGAAAGAAGTGCGCACCCGAATTTTAGGTGTTGCTTCGCACGTTCAGATCGGTAGTCTCCATGGCAATCTGAGCCACTGGCAACAAACCGCTGAAGAAGCAGCCAAACATCCATTGGTCGAAGCAGCAGCGCCTTATGTCAATGCGCAAGGCATGTTGTCACATAATCAAGTGGTGCAAGGTGTCATCGTACGCGGCATTCTACCTACGATGGAAAATAAGGTGGCGGATTTTGCAAAAATGATGGTCAGTGGCGAACTGGATAATCTAGTGCCTGGGGAATTTGGTATTGTCATTGGTATGGAATTGGCGCGCACGATGGGTACTTTCCTGGGGGATAAAATTGTGCTGATTTCACCGCAAGGGCAAGTCACTCCCGCAGGTATTTTGCCACGTCTGAAACAATTTACCGTGGTCGGTATTTTTGAAGTAGGGCATTTTGAATATGATTCTGGGCTAGTCTTGATTCACATGTTTGATGCGCAAAAATTGTATCGCATGGAGAATGATGATGTTTCTGGAGTGCGCTTAAAGCTAAAAGACTTGTTTCAGGCACCCAAAGTAGTCGAAGAATTACCTACGATGCTGACGATCGATAGTTATATCAGCGATTGGACAAAACAACATGCTAATTATTTCCGTGCAATCCAGATTGAGAAGCGCATGTTGTCACTGATTCTTGCATTGATTATCGCAGTCGCAGCATTCAATATTGTTTCCACATTAGTCATGGCGGTGACCGACAAGCAGTCAGATATTGCGATCTTGCGCACGCTCGGCGCAAGCCCGCACAGTATCATGAAAATATTCATTGTTCAGGGGACGTTTATCGGTGTTTTCGGAACCATTCTAGGTGTTGCAGGTGGTACGCTGTTAGCCTACAACATAGGTGAAGTGGTTGCATTTATTGAATGGCTGCTCAATGTACAATTCCTGTCGCGTGAAGTGTATTACATCAGCACAATTCCAACCGATCCACAGATAGCCGATATTACAACGGTTGCCATCACTTCCTTTGTTTTGAGTTTACTGGCAACCATTTATCCTAGTTATCGTGCATCCAAAGTAAATCCAGCGGAGGCACTGCGTTATGAATGATGCAGTTATTTCCTGTCATAATCTATTTAAACAATTTTCCCAGGGGGATCTAGCGGTTCCCGTCTTAAAAGGCGTTAATCTTACCCTGTCTAAAGGTGAGATGTTGTCGATTGTCGGTGCATCCGGCTCGGGTAAAAGTACTTTACTGCATGTACTCGGTGGACTGGATGCGCCCACGAGTGGCGAAATTAGGATCCTTGGGCAGGACATTGCAAATATCAATGAAGAAGAAAGATGTCGATTACGCAATGGTTCACTCGGCTTCATCTACCAATTCCACCATTTACTCCCTGAATTCAGTGCATTGGAGAATGTGGCTATGCCGCTTCTCATTCGCCGTTTGTCTAAACAAGAAGCATATGATCGTGCGGCTGATATCTTAAAGCAGGTCGGCTTGAGTCACCGCCTGACACATACACCGGGTGAATTATCCGGCGGCGAACGCCAACGTGCTGCGGTTGCACGCGCATTAGTGACACAACCTGCCTGTATTCTAGCGGATGAACCCACAGGAAATCTTGATCGGCATACAGCCGAAGCGGTATTTGATTTAATGTTAGAACTGAATCATAAAGTCAATGCTAGTTTGATCATCGTTACCCATGATTCGCGACTGGCCAATCGCGCTCAGTTCGTTAAACAATTGGTTGACGGTCTATTATATGATGTGCCAAGTGCGCAATGAATGCTCCTAAAATTAGACTAGATCTACAATGACTGTTTCATAAACAAGAAAACTGATCATTTTTCATTTTTTATAGCCAGCTTCAATTTATGCGTACTTTATTTACTTACATTATGGTTTTCCCTCGACGCAGCGCGTTTGTTCTGGCTGCATTACTGGTAGCCGGCATCGCTGAAGGATTGAGTTTAACGGCATTACTACCTTTGCTATCTATCGCTATGGGTGACTCCGGTACACAAAATGACTCAGGTACCGGCAAGTTCATAGAAAGAGCACTGCAAGATATAGGCATTGAGCCCACTTTAGATACGATTCTACTCATTATTGTGGGAGGCATATTTTTCAAAGGATTGGTATTGCTTCTGGCCAATCGCCAAGTTGGTTATACCGTTGCGCATGTAGCAACAGCTTTACGTTTAGATCTCATTGAAGCTTTACTGGCCAGTCAGTGGCAGTATTATTTGCGCCAACCCGTTGGAGCACTGGCTAACTCGGTTGCGACTGAGGCTTATCGCGCAGCAAATGGCTTTGAACACAGCGCTAATGTGCTAGCTCTGGCCGTTCAAGTGCTGGTATATGCCAGCGTAGCATTATTCATATCCTGGGAAGCCACACTGGCTTCGCTGATCATTGGTTCATTCTTATTATTTGCGCTGAATCGTTTAGTCAGTGCAACCCGCCGTGCAGGTACAAAACAAACTCACTTATTGCGCAATTTATTAACTTACTTATCCGACGTACTCAGTTCCGTAAAATCACTTAAGGCCATGGCACGCGACAACGTTGCCGATGCGATTTTGCATGAGCAAACGCAGCAACTGGAAAAAGCGACTCGCCGAGAAGTCATGAACAGAGAAGCTCTAATCGCTCTCCAGGAACCGATCCTTGCTGCCCTGACAGCCAGCGGTTTGTACCTTGCTTTGGTGATATGGGAATTGTCCTTGCCAGAAGTCATGCTCATGGTCTTTTTACTAACGCGTATCCTGGGATTGCTGAATAAAACACAACGCAGATACCAACAACTTGCTGTGCAAGAGAGCGCGTATTGGGCTTTACGCAAAGCTGCCGAAGATGCGCGTGCTGCTGCCGAGAGAACAACAGGAACACGGGAACCAACGTTGCAAAAAGGCATCACCTTGCAGCATGTAAAATTTAATTATGGCCATAAAATCATTTTCAAGGACCTGAATATCGAAATACCGATCAATTCATTTACTGCGGTCATGGGGCCATCGGGTGTCGGCAAAAGCACTTTACTGGACCTACTCTGTGGATTGACCGAACCGCAATCAGGTGAAGTTCAGATTGATGGCATATCACTGCACGATATTAATTTGCGCCAATGGCGTCACATGATTGGTTATGTCTCGCAAGACACTATCTTATTGCATGATACGGTGATGAATAATATTCTGGTCGGAGAACCCACATTGACCGCCACCGATGCAGAACGGGCATTACGCCAGGCCGGCGCATGGGATTTTGTCAGCGCATTACCGGAAGGTTTACAGACTATTGTGGGTGAACGGGGCGGATTACTTTCCGGTGGACAACGCCAGCGCGTTGCGATAGCACGGGCGCTAGCACATAGCCCATCATTCTTAATCTTGGATGAACCCACCAGCGCACTGGACCCGGAAAGCGAACAAACCATCTGTGAAACGCTACAGAATTTAGCTAAAGATCTGACAATTGTTACGGTTTCTCATCAACCGGCTGTTATCAACGCAGCGGATCGTGTATTTATACTTTCCAATGGTGTAGCAGAACCATTATCTCAAATAGCTAACCTGCAATAATGTGACTCATAGAATTCTGACCACAGATCTTCGTATCTGGAAAATGAAATTTCTTTAAACACATCACCCAACTCAGTGCAATATTTCTGATATTGCTAACCGGCATTTGCAGATAGTTTTCAACTATAATTAACAGCTTGCATTTCTTGTTTGCTTGCGAAAGAAAGAAATGATTAACAACCATGAGGAGCGACCATTGATGATAAAGAAAATAGTTAGTTTGCTTTGCTTAAGCGTAATATTAGGTGGATTGTTATCAGCATGTTCAACCACACAAAAAATAACAAACTCATCTAGAACTGCAACTGAGCAATTGCTGATTAGTGAAGCAGTGACGCGTAGCCTTCCAAAGCAAGTTGATCTACCTTTTCCCATCCCACGCGGTGCAATCGTAAAACTTGATGTCACTGGAATGACCCCGGATAAGGATATGGCAAAAGGAGTGATTGCAGGGTGGCTAGGATTCCTGGGATATACGGTTCAGGATGGTGCAGAAAATGCAACCCACCGTCTTAACATTGTAGTCGATTCTCTGGGAACCGAAATGGGAAATACTTTCTTTGGCATTCCACCTGTTCAAGCTTCGCTAATACCAATCTCACTTCCTGAATTATCGCTCTATAAGGCAGAACATCAAAGCGGATATGCAAGATTCCATTTCGATATTTTTGAGATGCCATCCGGTCGATTTATTGCATCTTCTTCACCATTTATAGCCGATACTTTTTATAACGCATACACGGTACTGTTCTTGATCAATTTTAACAAAACAGACCTGACATCTCCTCCACGTATAGGTACATTTATTAAACCGTTAAAATAAACACTCAATAGAATTCTGAGCCTAATTTAGTCGCAATGGCATCAGTTTTTTCTAAACGTTTTAAGCATTAGATCAAAAATTGCTCCGCCTATATGGAAAATTTGGCTGTATAGGCGGAGCATCATGAAAATACTTAGCCCTTTAGGTTCACATACACATTCCAGATTGGTCTTCGGCTTATTCGTAATACCCACCCTGTACCAACTCAAATGCTGAAGAAGCGGCAATATCCGCCTGTTCTTTTTGTTCTACTTGTTGCAAGATCGTTTGCCCTCCCTTCAAGCTATGCAATTCTATCAATGGCTTAAAAATTGCTGGCCAAATAACATTTGAATTCCGGCCGGATTCCAAATTAGGTGCGTTAATACGCAAATAATTCGCCGACAATTTAACAACCAGATCCCAAAGTCCAGTAGCAGCATATAGCGAGCCGATATTGAGCGCTATTTGATAACCGCGTCGGCGGTAATTATATAAGCCATCCAACAATTGAGTATGATTTAAAGCATAGGCGCTATTAATCGTCGTTGAGATGACTACATTCTCAGTAGCCAGTCCGCATTTGAAAATAATTTTCTCAAAATAAGCGCCATGATCTTGCTGAATGCTTAATATGTGTCTGGGATCAACATCTAGAAAAATGACACCACCATCATGCGAATGGTTGAGATAATTTAGCATATGAACAGTTCTGCTAAGACGATCTAGACTAATAATAGACTGAAAATTGGTAGGCTGCGTAACCGCATTTGTGATCACATTACCCATTTCTATAGACTGGTGGTTATGTGCGGAATGGTCATAGGGAGTAACGGATATTTGCGCAATATGACCAATCAGCTCTTCGCTATTATTAGCTTGGCGCACAGGCAAGAAAACGCTACTAACCCGAATGGGCCCAAAAATACCACTCACCAAACCTCCCTCCAAAATAAATGGACGAAAATTGGACTGATGTTCGTGCTCAAAGCGATCGTTAAAATGATCTACTAATTGTTGTAAAGGCATAATTACTCCATGTTTTAAGAGTGCCACATGTGTCACATACGCAGAATGTAAGCTTGCCCTAAAATCGAAAGGATCTGACGCAATCATTCTGTCTGATGTGATGTGGCTAACCGTCACTATGATTAAAGAATTACGAGATCAATTGAGTTCGGTGTTATCAAAATGCAATTCACTCATCAAACACAAAAAGCTTTCCAAAGCGTTCAAGAATCAGAGTGTAATCTCATTAATTCTCTTTAAAAGAATAACAAAAAAATTCTATCGTGCTTGCACCGCGTTTTCTGTCCCATGTTTATGGTTTGGAAATAGATCAAGGCGACGTGGCTTGATGAAGATTTCGTCACCTTTTATCAGTTGTAATTCACGAAACCGTTCCTTACTCATTTCAACTTGAATAGGTTTTTTATCTTCATCATCTTTACGCACTAATTCCAGTCTTACGATCGGCCCTACTGAAAGGACATGCACAACCCGCGCCGCCAATGCAGCTTCACCATTGTTAGTGCGTTCAACTTCGATTTCATGAGGGCGCACATAGGCAACTGCTGAGAGCTCGTCAGCCTCGGCGTGCTCTGGCGCATCCACTTCGATATCACCAATCCAGGCTCGCCCACGGTGGAGTCGACTATGAAACAGATTCACATTGCCGAGAAACTCATACACAAATGGACTAGCAGGTTGTTCATACACCTCATCCGGCGTACCGACTTGTTCAATGCGCCCTTCATTCATGACAACGACTCGATCAGCAACTTCCAACGCTTCCTCTTGGTCATGCGTAACGAATACACTGGTAATATGCATGTCATCATGCAATCTACGCAACCAGGAGCGCAGTTCCTTGCGCACCTTGGCATCTAGTGCACCAAAAGGCTCGTCTAACAACAATACTTTCGGCTCTACCGCCAACGCCCTTGCTAACGCAATGCGTTGACGCTGACCGCCCGAGAGTTGATGGGGATAGCGATCTGCCAACCAATCTAATTGCACCAAATGCAACAACTTCATGACTCGATCACGAATTTCCGCTTCGGCAGGACGAAATTTCTTCGGGCGAACACGCAAGCCAAATGCAACATTTTCGAAAATGGTCATATTGCGAAATAACGCATAGTGTTGGAATACAAACCCTACCTGACGCTCGCGCACATGTTGATCGGTAGCATCTTCGCCGTGAAATAGCACTTGACCGCTATCAGCTGTTTCAAGTCCTGCGATCACGCGCAGTAACGTAGTTTTTCCAGACCCCGAGGGACCCAGCAGTGCCAGCAATTCACCCGAGTACACTTGTAAGTTAACATCATGCAATGCGGTGAAAGTGCCAAATTGTTTCGAGAGATTAAGGACTTCAATACTCATTCGTGACCTCTTTGTTTTTGATGTTGTTTGTTCCTAACTTCAATCAGTGTTTTCAATGCCAGTGTCACCAGTGCCAGCAATGCCAGCAATGAGGCTACGGCAAAGGCAGCTGCGAAGTTGTATTCGTTGTAAAGAATTTCGACATGCAATGGCATGGTATTAGTACTGCCGCGAATATGACCAGAAACAACGGACACAGCGCCAAACTCTCCCATAGCCCTTGCATTACAAAGAATGGCTCCGTAAAGCAATCCCCATTTGATATTGGGCAGTGTCACGTGGTAAAAGGTTTGCCAACCACTTGCGCCCAGCACGACAGCCGCTTCTTCCTCTTCGGTACCTTGTGCCTGCATCAGTGGAATCAGTTCGCGTGCAATAAATGGAACGGTTACGAAAACGGTTGCCAAGACAATACCGGGTACCGCAAATATGATTTTGAGATCATGTTCAGCCAACCATGGACCTAACCACCCTTGCAAGCCAAATACCAGCACATAAATTAGCCCTGAAACCACAGGCGACACCGAAAAAGGTAAATCAATTAACGTGATCAAAAGATTTTTACCACGGAATTCAAATTTGGCGATAGCCCAAGCAGCGGCAATGCCGAATACCAAATTTAAAGGAACCGCAATCGCCGCCACTGTGAGCGTCAGCTTGATCGCTGAAACTGCATCTGGATCAGTGATCGCCGCTAAATAAACACCCGCCCCTTTCTTGAATGCTTCATAGAAAACCGAAATCAGGGGAATAAAAAGAAACAATGTTAAAAATACAAACGCCACTCCAATCAGTGACCAACGTACCCAAGTAGGCTCCTGTGTAGCTCGTTCTTTACGAGCAGCAGGGGATAGGGGATAAGTAATAGCTGTCATTGTCATCACCTTACGATTCAATGCTGCGGCGCCGGCTCCACCATTGCAGCAAATTAATAATTAACAACAGAATAAATGAAATCACCAACATAACCACTGATAGAGCCGTAGCACCTGCATAGTCATACTGCTCCAATTTGGTAATAATCAGAAGGGGCGTAATCTCGGAAACCATCGGCATATTACCGGCAATAAAAATGACCGATCCGTATTCACCAATCGCGCGCGCAAAAGCAAGTGCAAAACCGGTCATCAAAGCTGGAAAAAGCGCCGGAAAAATCACGCGCGTAAAGGTTTGCCATCGATTGGCTCCAAGCGTCGCAGCGGCTTCTTCCAACTCCGACTCAATATCTTCGAGCACCGGCTGTACCGTACGCACCACGAATGGCAAACCGATAAAGGTCAACGCCACAAATATTCCGATGGGAGTGAAAGCAACTTTGAGTCCTAGTGGCTCAAGGTATTGACCAATCCAGCCATTCCCCGCATACAGTGCGGTCAACGCAATACCGGCCACAGCCGTCGGCAAAGCGAAGGGAAGATCGACCAGCGCATCGACTAGCTTTTTCCCGGGAAAATGATAGCGCACCAATACCCAAGCCACGAGCAGACCGAACACCGCATTGACAATGGCAGCAGCAAACGAAGCGCCAAACGTCAATCGGTACGAAGCCATCACACGAGGCGTTGTCACAATAGTCCAAAATTCTGACCAAGATAGTTCAGCAGTGCGGATAAACGCTGCTGAAAGGGGAATCAAAACGATCAGGCTTAGATATAGTAAGGTAAATCCAAGCGCCAGATTAAATCCCGGCAAAATACTGTGTTGCTTAAAAGTACTCAATGAAGATCTCCTATGATTGATTTAGATTTACAGGGGAGTGGCTAAAAACTAATTCACCTGATAGGCAGTATTCTTCGGTTCTTAACAGGAAGCATATTTTGGTTGAGTTCATGCCTTTACTCCGGTTATTAAAAATTATCAGGTTCGCCCTGAATACGTTGCAGTGTAGTGATTAACATATCAATGTCCGCGCAGGTGTTGTATAACGCCAATGACGGACGCACGGTTGTTTCCAGACCAAAACGGCGCAAGATAGGTTGTGCACAATGGTGACCAGAGCGCACTGCAATGCCTTCACGATTTAGCGCCTCACCGACTTGTTCGGAAGTGAATCCTTTCAAGGTAAAAGAGAGCACCCCTGCTTTTTCCGCTGCGGTACCGATGAGCCGCAAACCAGAAACTGTGCTAAGTCGGCGCGTTGCGTAGGCCATGAGCTGATGTTCATAGCGATTGATGTTGTCAATACCGATGCGCTCCACGTACTCAATCGCAGCACCCAAGCCAACTGCATCGGCGATATTGCCTGTACCGGCTTCAAAACGAGCGGGTGCGCCATGATAGGTAGTTTTCTCGAAAGTAACATCTCGAATCATATTACCGCCGCCTTGCCAAGGCGACATGGCATCAAGCAATTCGGCTTTACCAAATAATGCGCCGATTCCAGTCGGGCCAAATACCTTGTGACCGGAAAAAACAAACCAATCACAATCGAGTTGTTGCACGTCAACCTTCATGTGAGAAACCGATTGAGCACCATCCACCAGTACGCGTGCACCGACTCGATGCGCCATTTCGATCATTGCTCGAGCCGGTGTTACCGTGCCCAATGCATTCGATACCTGCGAGAATGACACCAGTTTGGTGCGCGAATTGAGGAGTTTCTGGTATTCATCCAGCAATATCTGTCCATCATCACCCACTGGTGCCACACGCAATTTGGCACCTTTTTCATGGCACAACTGTTGCCAAGGAACGATATTGGCATGATGTTCCAGCCACGAGATCACGATTTCATCCCCCTCACTGATATTTTGCCGCCCCCAGCTTTGCGCTACCAAATTGATGCCTTCAGTGGTACCGCGCACAAAGATAATTTCGTCAGCAGATGGCGCATTGAGGAAATGTCTGACTTTTTGACGAGAGGCCTCGTACGCATCGGTGGCACGCGCGGCCAATTCATGCGCCGCACGATGAATATTGGAGTTCTCATGCTGATAGAAATGGGATAGACGACTAATGACAGATTGTGGCTTTTGCGTCGTAGCCGCATTATCCAGCCAGATGAGTGGTCGGCCATGCACGAGCTCTGTCAGAATCGGAAAATCACGCTTAATAGCATTCACATCGAATGGTGAAGATACAGGAGCAAACTGCGACTCATGTCCGGCACGACCAAGGGATGTTGCCTCTTCAAGAAAATAAAATGAAGATTCCAAGGTCGAATGAACAGGCGTTTTTGCATGAACGGGGGAGATGCTCTGCATTGGTGCCGACAGCGCACGTAATTCCGCTTCAAAAGGCAATGGAATCGGGAAAGGAGTAGAAGCGGGAAAAGTTCTCGCATACGCATGATCTGCTGCGAATGTAGGAATTTCCAGCTCCGACAAAGTCGCCGGAGAAGACTGTACTTCCTGAGACGTTACCGTAGTCTGTGAAGCAGAAAATAGCTCATTAGCCATGCGTGTAAGTAATTCTACATCCGGTAAATAATGGAATGCCACATTCGAATTCTCCCCTATTGAGCGATTGAAATTACTTATACTCATGATATTTACCCACTTCGACATTCTCCAACACACCGAGTGCGTCTTCGGTCAATACCGCTAGCGAGCAATAAAGAGAAACCAGATAAGAGGCAATCGCTTTGTGGTTGATGCCCATGAAGCGCACGGACAGCCCCATGCCTTGTTCGCCCGGCAATCCAGGTTGATATAACCCCACCACCCCTTGACGGCTCTCGCCAGTGCGTAACAAAAGAATATTGGTTTTGCCTCCCGTGATGTAGAGCTTGTCGCAAGGAATCAGTGGAATCCCGCGCCAAGTGAGAAATGGCGATCCAAACAAAGCAGCCGTAGGAGGTGGTACGCCACGACGCGTGCACTCGCGACCAAATGCCGCAATCGCCAGCGGGTGTGCCAGAAAAAAAGCAGGCTCTTTCCACACGCGTGCGATTAATTCATCCAGATCATCTGGTGTAGGCGCATCTGTGCGCGGTTTTACTTTCATCGACTTGGCGGTATTATTCAGTAATCCGTATTCCTTGTTGTTGATCAATTCGCTTTCCTGGCGCTCCTTGATCGTTTCGATGGTTAGGCGCAGCTGCTCACGAATCTGATTGTGTGGACTGCTGTAGAGATCTGAAACACGGGTATGTACATCCAATACCGTATTAACTGCGCTCAATACATATTCCCGCCCCCATTCTTCGTAGTCCACAAACGTGGCAGGTAACTCACGCTCGTCCTTCGCGGAACAATCGACTTCCACTTGCTCAGGATCCTTCACCTTATTGACACGGTATATACCAGCTTCGACCGGCACCCATTGCAACAGGTGAGTCAGCCAGCGCGGCGTAATGGTTCCCATCATTGGAACAGTTTTTGTAGCATTGGCAAGCGTTCGAGCCGCCACATCGCCTAATGCAGTATGTGCCTGATGAATATCAGTCATTTCATTCTCCTGGGTAAAGTAAATACACGCAGCAACTTGTACTAGCTATGTATTTACTTTCTCTACATCTAAAAAGTATTGCGCGCTGTAATAAACCCGATCGCGTATGCCGGCTCACCTAATAAATTTCCTTGCAGATAATCTGCATTAGCTCGTCTGGCAGCAACTAATTGCTCGTGTGTTTCAATATCCCGTACCAAAAGACTCGCACCAAAACTGTGAATGGTATCCACTAGAGAGGTTATTGCTTGATGCCGAACCAAATCGACCGCCTCAATACGTACGATATCGGGATATAAGCTCCCGAGTTCTATCATCCAGTTCGTACTATTCCCGCTATAATCCGCTGCGATTTGATAACCACGAGAACGATAGTTGGTGATGACATGCTGAAGCAGCTTCCAGTTACGATTAACGATAGCTGGAATTTCAATAACTACCCGCGAGGTTCTCACACCAATCAAGTCGAGAAAATTCTCAAATGCACGACCATGGTCGTCTTTGACACTTTCCAGCAGGCGTGGATGCACATCGACAAACAAGCGATCCAGTTTAGAAGTATTGTTGAAATAATAATTCAATGCGTGAATGGCCCGGCATAAGCGATCCAGATCAACCAATTGCTCATCTTTTGACGCCAGTGAGAAAACCTGCCAAGGCCAAAGTGCAGCTCCTCCGTTTGCTTTGGAGCGGATATAAGCTGCGTGCCCCGTGGTTTTCCCTTGCGCTATACTGAAAATGGGCTGAAAAACGCTGGTCAATTCGCAATGGTAGAAGTGCCCGCTTATCCAGCCATCATTATCGCGTTCCAATGAATAGTCGGTGGCTGATTTGATGAGCTCAAACTCGCTTTTAACAGTAGAAATATTGCTTGCTAATACATTCATGGAATAACTCCCACATTAATTTTTGCGGCTACTCACAGTCAACTAGGTCAATGACTTTGAAATTGATCTAGCTGTACTGCCTTTGTATCTACTGCCAATTGATTCCATTAATGGAATCTCTGACGTGGTCCTTTGATTTCACAAAAATTTTCGCAACAACAATCTTTATCCTTCTCATGGGTATCTAATAATTTGTGCTTCAGCTCATTGACAGAACGGTGGCAAAAAACTAACGGGATGCCGCTTCGATTTGCTTTTTCCTTCACTGCGTTGGCAAGGCTGTGACTTACGTAGTCGCAAATCACGACAACTAATCGTGTTTCGTTGGGAAGTGAACGTTTGTTGAATCCTTTCTTACGGCCACTCCAGTGTTCAACACGCGCATTACGCTGAATGGAAATCAGATGCTTAAACGTTGCGACATAATCTCCACCCACAATTAGAACGGTCATATCTAGTCCTTTAGATTAATAGCGTACCGCAGCACGCTACCATGTCATTACTTCAGATAAATCTGATCGAATGTACCGCCATCAGAAAAGTGAATTTTGTGCGCATTCTTCCAGCCACCAAAGGCATCATCGATTTTGAACAACGTGATTTTTGGAAACTTGCCAGCATATTTCTCAGCAATCTTCACGTCAGTAGGGCGGTAGAAATGCTTGGCAGCAATTTCCTGACCTTCTTCTGAGTAAAGATACTGAAGATAGGCTTCAGCAATTTGGCGCGTACCTCTTTTATCAACCACCTTATCGACTACCGCTACTGGTGGTTCTGCAAGAATACTCAGTGACGGTATGACAATTTCAAATTTATCAGCACCATATTCCTTGAGCGCAAGAAAAGCTTCGTTCTCCCAAGAAATCAAAACATCACCCGTTCCGCGTTCCACAAACGTGGTGGTTGAACCACGCGCACCGGAATCGAGAACAGGTACATTTCTGTAGATATTACTGACGAATCCTTGTGCTTTGTCCTCACCATAATGCCGCTTACCATATTCCCATGCCGCCAGAAAATTCCACTGTGCACCTCCAGAAGTTTTTGGATTGGGCGTGATTACAGCGACGCCGGGGCGTGCGAGATCATCCCAGTCTTTAATTCCCTTAGGATTGCCTTTGCGAACTAGAAAAATGATCGTCGAGGTATAAGGCGTGCTGTTGAGCGCTAATCGCTTTTGCCAATCTTCCGGGAGCAACTTGGCTTTCTCTGCAATAGCAGAGATATCATTGGCCAAAGCTAATGTGACAACATCGGCTTCCAGACCATCAATGACAGAGCGCGCTTGCTTCCCAGATCCACCGTGAGATTGCTTGATTACGACGGATTCCTTGGTTTCTTCCTGCCAGTGCTTAGCGAAAGCTTTATTAAATTCTTGATAAAGCTCGCGAGTTGGGTCGTAAGAAACATTAAGTAATGTTTTTTCCGCCAGCACGTTTACACTTAAAATAAGACTTGCTGTCAAGAAACCTGTGGTTAGCCATGTTTTAATAGTCATGATTCTTCCTCCAATAGAAATTTAAGATTGTTTACAATAGACTGATTAACACTTCAAAGTATAAAAAGTCCGTATCGCCTGAACGCTGATCGACGCAAGGGTGTTTGTGGTGAGTATCGCAAGAGTTTGCTGCTATCCGATTTTTCACGAATTCTCCGGCTGTAAAATGGGTATAACCGAGGATAGTGTTAATTCGTGGCGTGGGTTGATAGCGGATGCGTCCTTCAAATGCATGGCCACCGAAATCACCACTTTGTCCAGTCCGGTCGCGATTGAATCCAGGATCCTTGATGGTATTACTAATGTTGCCGTCGAGAATATCGAACATGCGATCGGTTTTACTCGCTAGCCAATAGGCGCCATAACCCAGTTCAAAACCCAGTTTCTGCGTCGGACTCAACTCAAACCGGATTTTGGGAGCCTTCAGATTCTCATAAATCACATAGTGATCGGCTGACCAAGGTCGTGCAAATCCAAAGAAACGATCAAAGCGATTATCGACATTATCAGTAGGATCTTTGTCACCACTGGCGTAGCCGTAAAACAAACCAAGACGGGGTTTCCAAGCATAGTCAAAGTTCCGCCCTACTTCGATGGTATACCCATTTGCATCCACGCGATTGGGGCCGGAAAACCCGAGCTGGTGGTTGTAGCTGACATCAAAATCAAGAATATCGCCCGCTTTCCCGTAAACACGGAACCCAGGCATATGAATTTGCCTATCCAGCCGATTAGTCGCTGTAAAGCCATTAGGATCAGCCGTTTGCTTCTGCCCCATGTAGTACGCTTGGACGGTCGCAATATCAGACCACTTGCGCCAGGTACCGATCCCACCAAAAAACCACAAATGATCATTGGCTTCATCAAATTTGGTTTGCAAACGGCGAACGGGTTGCAGACCAAACAGATCAAGCTCCCAGTCATTAGCTTCACGCCCCAGATTCAAGCGGAAACCTTCAAAAGTATTGGTGGTATTGCGCCACTCATTACGTGCGATAAACCGTCGATCCGTCGCTTCATAAGCCATGCGACCTACGCGGAATCGAATCGGACGATTCTGATTCCTATCATCGACTCCGAGTCCTTTTTTGAAATATAACTCGCCATATGCATTGAGCAGATCGTACTCATTTCTTTCCTGATCCGTAATAGCGTGTTTATTGTTATAGACTCGTGAATCCTGGAACTCAACTGCAAAACGGAAGGGATCCAATATTTCTTTTATCCCAATCCATGCACGATTACGTAAAAAGATAGGATTATCCTCTCCGCCTTCAATGCGACGTACGTCATTATTACGCCACTCGTAACGAGTACGATGTTCAAGACCGATATCTAGCCAATTAATATCTTTAAATGCTTCGACACCGATATCACTTAACTGGCGTACATACCGTGGCGGATCAGAATCTGGATTGGTGGCATAACTGTTGGAACGCCGATGATAACTGGTCGATTGCTTACTTGCTTGCGGTACGATAGCAGGCAATGATTTTTCCAGTTCGGGCTGTTTAGTCTGATCGGATGGCTTGACTTGTTCCGATGGCTTATTTACTAGCGGTCTACCCATATCAACAGCCATTTGTTGCGCTACCTGTACGACGCTCTGTTGCATTGCTTGAAAATCTACAGATGATTTATTCTCTGAAGATGCCTTAGCAGGATTGACCGTAAATATGCTCAAAGCCACAATGTGTAATAGCAACCAAATAAACTTCAATGTATTCTCCTGAATGAACCCTCCGGCAATCCGGTTGAGTCACTAATCTCTTTTTGTTCTTTCACCTCCAGTGTGTTGGTCGGTGCTATCTTGCTATTTGCGAAACAAGGTTGAAGCCAGTCGATAGAACTTAGAAAACTATTAATCTAGAACTTTAAAGTTTTACGTCCAGAAACACCTTGATTCACGCGAATTTTTTCCCGACACTCTATTTGCACGACTTTTCCCTCGTGTATAACTACTTCGACTGATCCATATTCGATACTGGCAACAGCGCGCAGAATCTCCTGCGAAACATCTGTAGGTATGCGCTTAGTGGTGGCTTCTGCAACAAACTTCGCTTCTAAATCGGTATCCATTGACAATCACCTAATTGGAAAGAATATTAACGGAAGCGAAAGATAGCACCCTTTCTATATAAACGAAAATACTGTTTAGTTAGATAATTATATTATTAGGTTATATAGATGATTTAATAAAGTGAGCGCCTTGCTGAACAAGAGAATCATCTGCGCCATGGAGATGGTGGATAGGTTGTACCGTATAAGATAAAAAAGAAGTGGGAAAAATCAACACCAAATCTACTAACTACTACATGACTACAAATGCTTCTGTAATCATTCTCCTTAGCTCAATTCGATTTTGATTTTGGCTATACGCGCTTCGCGTACTTTAGAATTTATTGTGGAGGGTAGCTCTTTGGAATCTATAAATTTCCGATTTAATTCGGCGGCAATTGCACCAGCATCTACACTTTTAGCTGCAAAAAAAGCTTTTTGCAATCGTTCAACTTGTAAATAAGGTTTTGCAGTATAGCCCGCACGTCCATGAAAATCACACGCACAAGTTTGCAAAAACTCTTCGAATCTTCCAGGTTTCCGATAAGCATCAACCGCCTGCAGCATGTCAGCAATAGTCGATGACTTGAGTTCTTCGGCCCGATGAACATCGCCGTGATATCGGGCAACCAATAAAGCAAGATCACGGCAATCCTTGGGAACGCGAATACGTTCACATAAATCTCGCGTCAAACGAATACTGCGCGCTTCGTGACCAATATGACGCGGCCACTCCGTGGGAGATGTCGTACCTTTGCCTACATCATGCATCAGTGTGGCAAAACGCACAGGCAACGAATAATTTTTTTTAGCAGCGTAATCAATCGCCAGCATGACATGTACACCGGTATCAATTTCAGGATGTGCATGAACCGGTTGCGGAACGCCAAACAACATATCGACTTCGGGCATGACACGCGCTAGGGCACCACATTCGCGCAGTATATAAAACATTCTTGAGGGATTATTTTCCATTAATCCTCTCGAAAGCTCTTGCCACACACGCTCTGGCACCAAGGCGTCTACTTCGCCGTTATGTACCATGTCATTCATCAATGCCAGCGTTTCTGGTGCAATGCGGAAACTAAAGCGCGCGGCAAAGCGTGCAGCGCGCAGAATACGCACGGGATCTTCAGAGAAGGCGGGACTAACATGGCGCAGTATGCCAGCTTCCAGATCAGCGACGCCATTAAAGGGATCGATGATATTACCTGCTTCATCTTTGGCAATCGAATTGATGGTTAAATCGCGCCGGGCTAAATCTTCTTGCAAGGTAACCTGAGGAGATGCAAACACCTCAAATCCTTTATATCCAAGGGAAATTTTTCTTTCAGTACGAGCTAACGCATACTGCTCATGGGTTTGAGGATGCAAAAAAACCGGAAAATCTTTACCGACAGGGCGATAACCCAATCGCGCCATTTCCTCTGGCGAAGCGCCCACAACAACATAATCATGATCTTTTACAGTGAGCCCCAACAGCTCATCGCGAACAGAACCACCCACCAGATAAGTTTTCAATGATTTGTTCTAAAAGCTGAAATGTGAGAATTATTAAGCAGATGATTTTTCATCCTATCTGGTAAAAACATCATCTGCTCAAATTACTATTAACTTACTGTTTTTTCACAAAATCCACTAATTTTTGATAGGTAAACAAGTAATCTTGCCCTTGTAAAGGTGTATGGCACTGAACGCAGTTTAGATCATTGCTTTTCGCAGTGCCATCAGGATTATAAACAGCAAATCCCCAATCACCGGTACGATTCTCTTTTGGGAAAGCAGCATCCCAATTATTTCTGTTCTCCATCACCGCAACTGCTGCCAATGAGTCAATTTCAAAAATACCATCACTGCCGGGAATAGGTTTGCCATCAGCACCTTTTTTAGGAGTATAAATTTCCATAATCATGACAGAACCGGAAGCACTTTTCTTACCTTGGGTATAACTGGAAATCGCAGTATCGTTGGCATATAGTTTAGCAACCTGAGTTTGATTGGCACGATTCATAGTTGCATATTTTGTAAAAGTTTTTTCATAGCCTTCAGGAAATTTAACGTGTTCAGGATCTCCACCCGCATAGGCATACAGAGGTGCTATGGTCAGTAATGCGGCAATTGCTTTCAAAGTATATTTCATGTTTTCTCTCCTTCTTAGAATGATTCTGGGTAAAACGAGATTCGGGTGACTATCATACCGTATTAACCAATAAATTTTGATGGGTTAATGAATGTTCTTAGGTTTATCTCAGTTTTTTTAGTTAAATTGTTTGCAATCCATTATTTAAGTCGTTTTTGTAAGTTTGTTTCCACATTAAACTCAAGGACTGATCGCCAATATTGCGTATGGTTACCATGGGAATAATCCAAGAAAGCTGAAGTCAACCATTATGATGCCGTAAATAATTTATTCCGATATTTTACGCATCTCCAGGAGATACAATTTTGAACTCAGAAGAAATTCTGATGCGCTAATAAAACTCGGATCAGCACTACATTTAATTTTTAAACCGAGGCTCAAATGGATCCACTCACGATAGTAACCAGCGTACGCTCAATTTTTTCCTTACCTGATGCTGTGATTCGCGTGAACGACTTGATCGATTCAGGAGATGCAACCAATACTGAATTAGAGCGGGCTATTTTAAGCGACCCTGCATTAACAGCAAAATTATTGAAATTTGCAAACAGCTCTTATTTCGGTTTTTCTGGAAAAGTTGAAACTGTTTTAAAAGCAATTTCCATCATTGGACATAAAGAACTACGTAATCTAGTCATTGCAACATCAGTAACATCGACATTTAAGGGCATCCCCTCTCATTTGATCGATATGAATACATTTTGGAGTCACAGTGTCACTTGCGGAGTCACTGCACGTTTATTAGCCTCCAGTGTAAACAGCAGAGAACGCTTTTTTATTACCGGTTTGCTACACGGTGTTGGTCGACTGATACTCTTCAGTCAGTACCCCAAAGAATCTGCAAAAGTATTGAGCTGTATGAGTCAAGGTGAAGATGCTGTAACCCATACAGAGCTCAAAATTTTTGGTTTTACACATGCCCAATTAGGTGCCGAACTTCTAAGGCAATGGCGGTTACCGGCTAATATTTGGAAGACAGTTGAATTCCAATTGGATCCTCTGAAGGACGAATTCTACAAATATGATGCTAGTACGCTTTGCGCAGCAGTCAATATCGCTAATTTCATTCAACCTTGCACTAATCAACAAGAAAGTTCTGAAAAGAAAATACCCACTCAAGCATTCGAAGCTTGGAATTTGCTCAGCTTATCGCCTGGAATTATAGAATCGATAATTACCGTGACTAAATTACAAGTTAATGAAGTGTTAAGTATCGTCAGATGATCGTCGCTTTAACACCTCATTAATACCTTCGATTGCCCTGACCTTGTTCCTTTCTGTCACGATCCCCTTGATCATCTCGTACTTGCCTCGATTCTTATCATTGTCACGCCCATGATTGTCGCGATCGCCACGTCTGCCTTGATTGCTATCATCAGAGTATCGATGTGCGTCACTGTTGCGTTCTGAGTGATTGCGCCAGTTATTATGATCGTGATCTCGTCCTAAAGCAGGATGCCCATCGGGGTAGTTATTCTGACTGTGATAATGCGGCAAATAAACGTTGTTGTACCAGTCTCTCTGTACAAAATAAACTGGCTGATTGCAGGCATTGTAGCGATAACAGTATTTATTCCATCTCTTAGCATGACCGGGCGGCACATAGAGATAAACTGGTTGCTGTTGAATGGGCAACGTTGGGCGGCATGATCAAAACAGGTTCAGGGTAAATCAATTGAGGTCTGAGATAGTAATTACCCAGGTTGATTTGGCCATAAAAAATAACCCATTTAGCTCCTATTCACTTAATATTGAGGTCAATAACGATAATGTGCCGAATATCCGCTTGCATCTTCCCTGTTTGCGAGACTAGCGTCAAGATGTGCTCTTTCTGCCAAAATGATTATTCAAATGAACGAAAACCACCAGTATCGCCTCTATTTGTTGAACAGCATTACCAGTAAACCACATGTGATAAATCCAGTGAGTACTAACAGACGCACCCGATTGGTAGTTGGCCGAACTTCAAGCCACCGATACTGGCACCTACTGCCAAAAGTAATCCGAATAAATGAATGATGGATTGGTGGGGTAAAAATCGAAAGAATACCGCATTGATCACCAGAGATATGGAGAAATGAACCAGGAATATAGAATAGGAAGCGCGCCCAATGTAGGACAAATAGCCGGGTACGAGTTTACTCTCCATGACACCATAATATCGAGCCAATCCCAGTATCAACATGACACCGCCTGCGACAGCTATGCGTGAACGGAAATCGATTGTTAATGTAACAAAAATCAGTGTAGTTAATATGAGGAACCAAAAAATACGATGCTGACTAAGCGATGCCCAATAAATCAGAATTCCAAGACCATAGGAACCAAAATAATATAAAGCCGTTTCATCCCAGTAACTGTCCCGATTAAAGAAAAATAAAGAAATTGTTGTTAAGCTTACAATTAAAATGAGGCTGATCGTTTGCAAACCGGAATATTGAGTTTGAATTTGATTGGAAATCCATAACAACAGGATCGTCAGTACAAATAACTGAAAATCAATGGCAACGTACCAGATACCTGCCGATAACACCTCTTGATTAAGCAAGTCGTGCAACAGAAAAATGTGCGCGAAAAGTTGAAATAAATTAGGTGCAGCAGGAATAGATACATGACTCATCCAAATTCTGGCCAATGCCGCACAACCCATCGCCACCATTAAAGCAGCCAGGTACGGTATGATTAATCGCAGATAGCGTTGCCGAATCAGTCTGATTGGTTCCTTAACCAGCGATAGGCCTTGCGGCGCAAGTTTTGCAACAGATAGAAAACCGGCTATGACAAAAAACATTTGCACAGCCACTCTCCCATATTCACGCAACCAGTCAATCACAGCAGGAATCAATGGATAAGCAATATCCGACATGGGACCATAAATTGCGAGATGATGCATAACTATCAGTAAGCAGCAAATCGCTTTTAAAGCATCAATCAATGGCATTCTTGATACATGATCAGCTTGCATATTCTGTCAATACACAGTCCAGGAAAATAACAGCAGATTCAAATATAATGATTCAAGCAGCATATTTTTAAAGATTAGCAGACGATACGATAAAGTGTCTTGCTTAATTGCTCTGACATACAATAATCTGTTCTTGACCATGGTAATGGAAGGAACAAAAAAATGACTGATACAAATCAAAATTGCTTCAACTTAGCCACCAGGGTGGGGAAACGCCTCTCTCAACATGAATGGATGTTGGTAACTGCCGAGTCTTGTACTGGTGGTTGGCTGGGCCAAGCTATTACCGCTGTGGCAGGTAGCTCAATCTGGTATGAAAGGGGATTTATTACTTATAGCAATATTTCTAAGTGTGAGATGCTAGGTGTCCAGCAAGCCACACTGGACCAATATGGTGCCGTATCCCCACAAATTGCACAGGAAATGGTCATGGGTGCACTTAACCGTAGTCACGCAAAAATTGGCGTATCGATTACCGGTATCGCAGGGCCTGATGGAGGCACTGCGACGAAACCAGTCGGAATGGTTTGCTTTGCCTGGGCGATCAAAAATAACTTAGTGCAGCAAGAAACCTACTGCTTTGAAGGAAATCGCGAAAAGGTGAGACTGCTAGCAGTGGCTACAGCTTTGCAGGGAATATTGCATTTACTCAATGGCACCGCAACTGTAGCCTAAGTTCAGAGAACATATTGCTTCTAATGCTCAGGCGATTGCTGACTGGTTTGAGTAATAATACGATCACAATAAGCAATAGCAATAGCTGAAAGTAAAAACGCCATGTGAATGCCTGTTTGTGCAAGTAGCGTTTTTTCGTCATAAGCACTGGCATTGATAAAAGTTTTTAGTAAGTGTATCGACGAAATTCCAATAATCGCCGTCGCCAGCTTAACTTTTAAAACGGAAGCATTCACATGCGATAGCCATTCCGGTTGATCGGGATGTCCTTCCAGATTCATACGCGAAACAAAGGTTTCATAACCGCCGATAATAACCATTATCAACAGATTTGAAATCATCACCACATCAATCAGGCCCAAAACGACCAACATAATGGCCGTTTCAGTTAGCTTAGTGGGTCTTTCGGCGCCTTTAATCGTCACAGTATCGAGTATATGCTGTAATGCATTTGGATTACCCAAGACGGCACCGATCAAGTCAGATAATTCAACCCAGAAGTGAAACACATATACACATTGCGCCAATACCAGTCCCAGATATAAGGGCAACTGCAACCAGCGCGTTAAAAAAAGAAAATGCGCCATTGTTGAGGTTTTCTTAGCATCATTATGTTCAGATTTTTTTTCCATACCATTCATAGTTATTTCAAGATTTAATAAATTTTTACAAAAAACCTCTCATCTTATTATTGATGAAGAATTCTTTCTCCGAGTTTGAAAAAATTAAGAGTATCCAGCGACACTCTTAATTAACTTCGAATCTACTCACTACTCACCGTCAATTGTTGGATTGTACAAAGAAACGAGAATTGGAGAAGCATCTAGGAAATTATCACAAAGAAGTGATAATACCCCAGCACCCTCGCGAAAATTAACTGGGGATACTGGGGGATAAATATCAGATTAAATAATTGCAAAGTCTGCAGCTGTCATAACAGGTATTCCCGTTAATGATGCAAACACTATCTGCGCTCCAACACCATTCCCATCTGCATCGTAATAAAGATTCCCATTGGTGGTATCGTAAATCAGATAATCATTATTATCCAAAGCAACTGCACCCGGGGCGGAAACGAAGGTACCCCCTGGAATAGCGCCTGTCGTGGTGAATTGAGTAAAAATGGCATTTTCCAATTGAATGGAATCATCGGCGGCGACAAAATCAGTAATAATATCCACATTCGTGGCTGAATTCAGCGCGGTATCAAATACAAAGAAATCGGTACCATTTCCGCCAGAAACAGTATCAGAACCAGCTGCTCCAATCAGCGTGTCATTACCCAAGCCCCCGTTAAGTGTATTATCTTTGCTATTGCCAGTTATCGTATTATTTAACGAATTACCTAATCCGGAGGTTGCTGTACCTGCTAATTGCAGTTTCTCAACATTCGCACCCAGCGTATGCGTCGTTAAATAACTGATCACAAGATCGGTCCCGCCACCTCCAGCTTCTGTATAAGTATCCCCAGCATTTTCAATAAGATAGACATCATTTCCGCCACCGCCCGTCATACTGTCATTACCTTCACCACCGTTAAAGGTATCATTGCCTGCGTTTCCTGTCATCGCGTCAGCAAATTGCGTGCCTTGCAAAATATCGTTTCCGGCGGTGCCAGTAATCGCAATTGGCGCTGCTGGTGCTGCGCCATCATTATCGATAAGGGTAGCGGTAGCCGAAGCTGTACCGATGGTAGCATTGACGGCACCACTTAAGTTGAGTGTAAAGTTTTCAAGGGCTTCGGCATTGACATTATCAACTAAAGCAATTCGGACAGTTTTAGATACTTCACCGGGAATAAAAACCAAGGTTCCAGTGGTATATACATAATCCGAGTTATAAACAGCAGTACCATTGGAAGTACTATAGTTTATGCGGGCACCGCCGATACTGGGTGCAGTCAGCGTAACCTGAAAGTCAATATATCCTTTATCTTCCGATGCTGCGACATTGGCTACATTGATTGTCGGTGAAGCAACTCTAGCTTTATCATTACCGGCGATAACTACATGGGCACGCGCATCTCCCAAAGTAGCCCCGACTGGATTGGTTAATACCACATCGAATAGCTCCGCATCTTCAACTTTGGTATCGTTCAGTAGTCCAAATGTAACTGTTTTTGCAGTCTCCCCAGGCGCAAATGCAATCGTGCCAAGCTGGAGATTGCGATAATCACTGTTATTCCCGGCGGTCACATTCTGCCCGGTAACATTAAACGTAACACCGCCGGTGCTGGGTTTGTTCAGAATGACGGTGACAGTCGTTGTCTTATCAGTCTCATCAACGATAGCATCAGTAATCGTCGCAACCGGGGTACCGGATGGCGCATCGTTGTCAATGACGGTCGCCAATGCAGAGGTGTCCGCAATGGTAGCATTAGCACTCGGTGTGTACAGATCAAGCGTGAAATTCTCAATGGCTTCAACCGTAAAACCATCAAACATAGTGACACGCACGGTTTTAACCATTTCACCAGGTGCAAACGTTAAAGTTCCAGTGGTATATACATAATCCGAGTTATAAACAGCAGTACCATTGGAAGTGGCATAATTGACTTTCACCGTGCCCGTATTGGGAGCATCCAAACGAACCAGAAAGTCCGCATACGTTTGCGATTCATCCACCACAATGTCGTCAACGGAAATACTGGAGTTATTCACCGGTGCCGCATCATTCTCAAAAATGATCGCCGTACCGTTCGGATCCAGCGTGGTTGCATTGGTAATGCCGGATAGTACTAAATTAAATGCTTCAGAAGCTTCACCTGGCGGTAGTGTATTGTCATTGATCAAGGTGACCTTAACTGTTTTCGCGGTTTCTCCCGGTGCAAAACTCAGCGAACCATTCTTGGTAACAAAATCTGAGCCCGCAACCGCTGTTCCATTCTGTGTGGCATAATTCATCGATACAACGCTGGTCGATGGCTTGTTGAGTGTAATCACAAACGTGGCTTCTTTGGTCGCTTCATCAACGGTATAGTCGTTGATCGAAACTATCGGGGTACCGGATGGCGCATCGTTGTCAATGACGGTCGCCAATGCAGAGGTGTCCGCAATGGTAGCATTAGCACTCGGTGTGTACAGATCAAGCGTGAAATTCTCAATGGCTTCGGCAATCGCGTTGTTGATGATAGGAACACTAACATTTTTAGATACTTCACCAGGTGCAAACGTTAAAGTTCCAGTGGTATATACATAATCTGAGTTATAAACAGCAGTACCATTGGAAGTGGCATAATTAACCGTTACTGGGGAAGCATTCGCTGCATCCAGCCAGACAGTAAAAATTGCAAACGCGTTGGTTTCATCGACATAAACGTCATCCACTAAAATATTACTCATCATTCCACCCTGTTCGTTATTAAAAATTCACGTTTCTTTATAAAAAACAATATGAATTTATGGTTAATTTCATTCTTATTTATTAATAAATCTTACTAATTAATCGATCAAGCTCCTTTGATAGCGTTCTCAGTTTATCAAAATATTCATAGTAGGAAGAAAGTCATTTGTCCCTGGCAATCAATTTATCTAATGATATTTATAGGTGAAATATCCCGATTTTTGATCGAATTGATTTAAGTTATTAAACTGAAAATGACAAGACACTCAGCGAGTGTCTCCTGTGACGATTGCGATTCACCTTGAATAATAAGAATCAGAACTCACTCAAATATTCTGATGATTGAGACAAAAACTGACTGCTCTTTGTATAACTTAACTCAATCAGAATTTCCCTAGCAGGCCGTTGAGAAACTATCTGGAGTTCCCGCCGCAGTGTTAAAAATAGGCTAAATACTCGTTAATTAAGTATAAATTGCGTTCTTTCACTTGCTCTTGTCTTGCATCGGCTGCCATACATTTTCCAAAAGCTTGCCAAAGTGTAAAAACATATATACTAACAAAAGCTGGCCTGACGTCAGAGGATTATCGGCAGACTGCTTTTCCATGGCTATACTTAGATGGAATGTATCCGCGATCCATTACTTGCTTGTGCCGCTACACAGATCCAACTAGGTTTAGCGGCACTCAGTAAAAAAACAGCGGTAACATAATCTTGATTGGTTTGATATTACGGCAATCAACCCCTTGATTACATCCGCGCCAATACTTCCGCAATGGTTTGTCCCATCAGAGATGGTGTTGGACAAATCGTAACACCGAGTTCTTTCAGAATCGCTACTTTTTCCGCAGCACTTTCACCGGCGGATGAAATAATCGCACCGGCGTGTCCCATGCGCCGCCCTTCCGGTGCCGTTAAACCAGCAATGTAAGCGACCAGCGGTTTACTCATGTTTTCCTTGGCAAATTTGCCCGCTTCCACTTCCTGTGGGCCGCCTATTTCACCGATCATTAAGGCTACTTTAGTTTCTGGATCTTGCTCCAATTTTTCCAAAATATCACGATGGGAGCTACCGGGGATTGGGTCGCCGCCGATACCAACCGAGGTTGAGATTCCAATACCTAGCAAGCGCATTTGATCGGCAGCTTCATATCCTAAAGTACCGGAACGACCAACCACACCGACATTGCCGCGAACATAAATATGGCCAGGCATAATACCCAACATGGCACGACCCGGACTAATGGTACCCGCGCAGTTAGGGCCCGTGAGCATCATGCGCTCTTCTTTGGGGAAGCGGCGCAGGAAATTTTTCACCGTCATCATGTCTTGCGTTGGTATACCATCGGTAATGGATACGCAAAATTTGATGCCTGCATCGGCGGCTTCCATGATGGAATCTGCCGCAAATGCCGGTGGCACAAACACAATACTGGCTTCCGCACCGACCTGATCGACAGCTTCTTTAACGGTATTAAATACCGGCAACCCCAGATGCGTTTGCCCACCTTTACCAGGGGTAACACCGCCGACTACATTAGAGCCATAGTCAATCATTTCCTGTGCGTGGAAAGTACCAATTCGTCCAGTAAAACCTTGCACAATAATTCTTGTCTTTTCATTGATTAATATCGCCACTTTTTACTCCTAGGCTTTTTGTGCGACGATTTCGTTACGTGCGCGAACTACTTTCTCCGCGGCATCCGCTAACGTATCGGCTGTAATAATCGGCAGACCGCTATCTGCAATAATGCGACGGCCTTCTTCTACATTGGTTCCTGACAAACGCACCACCAAAGGCAGTTTCATGTCGATGTTTTTAACTGCTTGCACGACACCTTCAGCAATCCAGTCGCAACGATTGATACCGGCGAAAATATTAACCAGCATGGCCTTAACATTGGCATCGGCCAACACCAAACGAAAAGCTTTTTCAGTACGTTCCGCTGAAGCGCCTCCACCCACATCAAGAAAGTTGGCGGGCTCACCACCGGCCAGTTTGATCATGTCCATGGTTGCCATGGCAAGACCGGCGCCATTAATCATGCAGCCGATATCGCCATCCAATCCGACATAGCTTAAACCGGCTTCTGCTGCGGCGACTTCGCGGCTATCCACTTGCGTGTTGTCACGTAATTCTGCAATTCTATGGCGACGGAACAATGCATTTTCGTCAAATACCATTTTGGCATCGAGTGCTATGATTTCGTTATTGGTAGTTAGAACGAGTGGGTTAATTTCCAGGATGTTGGCATCCAGATCACGCAGCGCACGATAACAGCCTTTGATGGTTTTGACGGCATGATTAAGTTGTGCCGGGTCAATATTCAAGGCAAAAGCCATTTTTCTTGCCTGAAAATCCTGCAACCCTACTGCTGGCTCGATATAAATCTTGACGATGGCTTCCGGATTGGTTATCGCCAATTTTTCAATTTCCATGCCGCCCTGTGCTGAACCAATCATGATCACGCGCTCGCTGGTACGATCAATCATGAACGATAAATACATTTCCTTGGCAATACTGGTTCCGGCTTCAATATAAAGCCTGGAACAGATCTTGCCAGCAGGTCCGGTTTGATGCGTGACCAGATTTTTCCCGAGCAATTCTTCAGCCGCTTTTTCTACTTCAGCATGAGTTCTGCAAACCTTGATTCCGCCAGCTTTACCGCGTGCACCGGAGTGAATTTGTGCTTTAACCACCCATACATCACCATCAATTTCTCTTGCGCGCTGTACAGCTTCCACTACGCTGTAAGCAAGACCACCGTCAGCGATTCTGACGCCGTATTCCGACAAGATCTCTTTTGCTTGATATTCATGAATATTCAATTCAATTTCCTCAACAATCGCATTAAATACAATTCGGTCATTTTTATTTTAAAATCAACAAACCATAAAGACAAAGGCCGCTGAATGCGGCCTTATCCATTGATTAATTTTTTGCTGCAATAGCTTCCGCTACTTTGACTACATTATTGGCCATTCTTTCGGATGCCGCGTCGATCAAACGTCCATCCAATGCAGCAGCGCCTTTCCCTTGTGCGGCAGCTTCCTTGAGTGCTGCCAGAATGCGTTTGGCTTTTTCAATCTCACGGGCCGGTGGCGTAAATACGTCATTCGCCAGATCAATTTGAGTCGGATGAATCGCCCATTTTCCTTCGCAACCCAATGCAGCCGCACGCTTCGCAGCCAATACATAACCATCTGGATCCTTGATATCTCCAAACGGGCCATCAATCGGACGCAATCCATAGGCACGGCAAGCCACGATCATTCGGCTGATGGCAAAATGCCATTGATCACCAGGGTAATCCGGATTCAGGCCACCAATATTGGTCGTTCTGGCCCGATTACTGGCCGCATAGTCGGCGACGCCAAAATGCAATGCTTCCAATCGACCTAAGGCACCATTACGTGCAATGTCTTCCACGTTGGCCATTCCTAAAGCAGTTTCAATCAACGCCTCCAAACCAATCCTGTTTTTCAGGCCTTGCTGCATTTCGAGCTGAGTAACCATGGCTTGCACCATGTAAATATCCGCATACACGCCGGCTTTAGGAATGAGTAGAGTATCGATCTTGTGCCCCGCTTGCTCCACCAGATCCACGACATCTCGCACCATGTATTGGGTATCCAGGCCGTTAATACGAACTGACACTGTTATACCATGGCCTTTCCAATCTAAATCAGTAAGCGCTTGAATGACATTCTTGCGCGCTTGAATTTTGTCATCCGGTGCTACTGCATCTTCCAGATCCAGGAAAACGAAGTCTACGCCGCTATTCAGTGCTTTTTCAAACATCCCCGGGCTGGAGCCTGGAACTGCCAATTCACAGCGTTGTACCCGTTGAACAGTGGTTTCATATAGCGTGTGACTCATTTTTCCTCCAGAGTTAATAAATAGTTACAGTAATCAATGGATCCATCGTAAACATATCCTATGAATACTGATATATAGTGCCATCCCCTTGCACACGCTCAGTACTTGGCATGGTAAGGTATTCTTTGTATAGTGATTTAGCAACGCAGGTAATATTGATGAGATGGATAGTTAGAATGAATGGTTTGTACTTCGTGCTTTAAAGACTAATTATTCAGCGAATTATATATATTTCCGGTGAATTTATCTACTGACAATCCGCGTTATCAAAGTTTTGTTAAAGCATTTGCCGCGATGGATAGCTTACGATATCTGGCAACCCACTCGAACGGAATAGAAACATTCTGTTCATTTTGTTGCGCTGTGTAAGCGGCCATGATGGCACCCAGCATAATGGCACGACCACAACTATCGCCACCGATACGAATGTTTTCCTCGATCGCAGTACGGTAATCGGGTGCATGGTGTGCTATATGTGCAATAATTGGCACCCCTTCCAGAACGTGACAGGCTGAACCGAAACGCTTGGCGATGGCTTGACCATCCAGAGTACGGACTTGCAAGATTTCTTCAATGAGCGGTGACAATTTTTCTCCCGCAAGCGACAGTGCCGAGGCAAGGGCCTGTGCGATCGATTGTCCATTCAATATTGCAAACAAAACCCCGGCTGCGAACTGTGCAGCCGCAACAGCAGTATCATTATGATTAGTTAGACGCACGGCCTGTTCTATTTTTGTGGATAGCGCTGATTGTGAACCGATATGGGTAGCTACCACGACCGGTATGGTTGCCAATGCTGCGAACTGATCGTCATCAGCACCTGAGATTTCCGGGAATTCTTCTGGCTTAAGCGGTAATAAGGTGAGCAATGTCTGTCGGGTAGGCGAATCCACATAACCTATATAAGCACCTCCCGGACCAAAATGATTGCGATACTCCGTTTGATATTCAATACGCATGAATTGGCCATGCTGTGCATAATGACGTAGCATCAATAGGCATAATTCGCCATATCCGGATGAATCTCCCGCTATCTTGCTCCCATGTGCAAAATAACCTCTGGTATTGGCATAATCAGTCACATCAGGTTGCAGAAAAACCAATCCCTTGGTTTGTTCAATTTGGGCAATACGCTCAGGGTCATACAGCCAATGTAAACCCAGAGAAGCTGAGTCAGCGGTCAATGCACCTAAAATAATTGCCACGCGCGGCTCAAGCCGGATATCCGAATTCATATTATTTTAATAATTTTTAATGTTACTTAATGTCAATTTCGTCGGGTATTCGACGCGCTTCATCTTCCAGCATGACCGGAATGCCATCTTTGATCGAAAATGCGAGTCGATCAGGTTTACAAATCAGCTCCTTGTCTTCTTTTTTGTAGATGAGTGGCCCCTTGCAGAGGGGACACACCAGAATATCCAGTAATCTTGCATCCATAATTTTCCTTATTGAGGGGTAGGGTAGGTTATTTTATAACTTACTGAGGATGTCATCCAACTGATCCAGACTACTATAGTGAATCACGATATTACCCTGTCCATTTTTCTTGGGCTTAATATCCACTTGCGCACCCAATCGCTCGGACACATCTTCCTGTAATCGCAATAGATCTCTATCGGGTTTTTTAATTCTTTTGGTGATTGGATGCTCAATCTGGTTAACTATTTTTTCAGTTTCGCGCACGGAAAGCTGTTTCTGCGCAATCAGATTAGCCATTTTAATCTGTTCTGCAGGCGCTAGCGACAGGATTGCGCGCCCATGTCCCATTTCAATTTTACCTTGCATCATGAGCTCCTGTACTGGTGCGGACAGATTAAGCAAGCGCAATAGGTTGGAGATAGTGCTACGCGAGTTACCGAGCGCTGCACCGGCTGTTTGGTGCGTCATGCCAAATTCGCTGATTAACCGTTGTATGCCCATCGCTTCTTCCAACGGATTTAAGTTCTCACGTTGAATATTCTCAATCAGAGACATGGCCAACGCGGATTCGTCGGCTACTTTTCGTATCAATGCAGGTACATCGCTTAAACCCGCTAATTGCGCCGCTCGCCACCTTCTTTCCCCGGCAATAATCTCGTATTGATCGTCACTGATGGGACGCACCAAAATAGGTTGCATGACGCCTTGCGCTTTAATCGATTCAGCCAATTCTGCCAGAGCTACTGGATCCATATTAGTTCTGGGTTGGTATTTTCCAGGTTGCAGCTGAGATATTTCAAGGTTTTGCAATGATTCTTCCGGTAACTCGACTGCAACCCCATTGCGCGACAACAAAGCATCTAACCCTCTTCCCAGCCCTTTTTGTTTTGCCATTTTATGCTTTTCCTTAATTAGGCGTTAAGTATTTCTCTAGCCAGTTCGAGATAAGCTTGCGCACCTTTGGATTGTTCATCGTGATACAGAACGGGTAACCCAAAACCCGGAGCTTCAGCCAACCGTACGTTACGCGGAATCACCGTGCGATATACTTTATCGCCAAAGTGTTTCTGCAATTGATCAGAAACCTGTTGTGCCAGGATACTGCGTGGATCAAACATGGTGCGCAGCAAACCTTCAATACGCAACGTGGGATTAAAGTTACTGCGCACTTTCTTAATGGTATTAACCAAATCGCTGAGACCTTCCAGCGCATAATATTCGCATTGCATGGGAATCATTACAGCCTGAGCCGCACATAAACCATTGAGTGTCAGTAAATTCAAAGCGGGTGGACAATCCATTAAAATGTAATCATATTCCTGCTCAATGGCTGCAAGCGCATCTTTTAAACGCGCTTCTCGCTCGGGTAAGTCAACCATCTCAACTTCAGCGCCGGCTAAGTCTCGATTGGCAGGTATTAAATCATATTTGCCCTGTGTACTTACAATCCGTGCTGCTTGAATCGATTCAGCGCCCAACAGAACATGATACACCGTAATCTTAACCGTCTGCTTGTTCGTGCCGCTGCCCATCGTTGCGTTGGCTTGTGGATCGAGATCGATTAACAAAACACGCTTTCCTGATGCAGCTAGGCTTGCGGCCAGATTAACACTGGTTGTGGTTTTTCCAACACCCCCTTTTTGATTGGTGATGGCTAGAATTTTCGTCACGGTATTAGCTCCTGTATTCATTTAGCTGAACCAGCTGCTGCGTTGTGTTTAATCTACTATCGCTAATTTTTTAATAATGATCAATTGTCGAGCTGCACTCAATCCCGGCACCGTTAGTAACACACTCTTTTCAATGCTAAAGGGCGCATGAATTTGTCGAAGCTCATCGTCCGAGCAGTTTGCTTTCATCGCGACCCATCGACTACTGTCGTTATTCTCTGCAATTAATGACTGGGTTAATTGTATAAACTCGCCCAGATCAGAAAATGCGCGGGTAATAATGGTGTCCACTTTATAATCTACACGAACATCTTCGATGCGCTTTGCGATGACTGTAATATTTTGCAATGCAAGCTCAATCTTAACTTGCTGCAAGAAAGAGGCTTTCTTTTGATTACTCTCAACCAGCGACACTTGCCAATCCGGTCTTGCCAACGCAATCGGTATGCCCGGCAAACCCGCACCACTGCCCACGTCGACAATTTGCGGACCACTGATATGAGGCAGAACGGCCAAACTATCCATAATATGCTGATAGAGCATGTCTTGTGGATTTCGGACGGCAGTCAAATTATGGATTCTGTTCCATTTCTCGATACGCAATAGATACTGCTGTATCAATTCATCGAGTGGCTTTCCTTGCCGCATAAAATCATAGCCCAGCGCTCGCAAGCTCTGCGTAATTTGCGCTAATAGATTCATGCACTTTGTTTCTTATCATTGACACCAAATCCGCGCTTTAAGTGTACCAATAACAACGAAATGGCGGCAGGGGTTACACCCGAAATTCGGGAGGCCTGTCCGATTGTTTCCGGTTTATGCTGATTCAGTTTCTGTTGCACTTCATTGGAAAGCCCCTTGACCAAGACATAATCGATATCTTTCGGCAGCACGGTATTTTCATATTGTGCCTGACGAGAAACCTCTTCCTGTTGACGTTGAATATATCCGTGATACTTGGCTTGTATTTCAACTTGCTCGGCAACTTGTGTATTCGCCACCGCCAGTCCCGCCCCAGGTAATGTCATCAGTGTAGCGTAGGTAACATCAGGGCGGCG
Organism: Nitrosomonas sp.; assembly: GCA_024281695.1. Taxonomy (GTDB): domain Bacteria; phylum Pseudomonadota; class Gammaproteobacteria; order Burkholderiales; family Nitrosomonadaceae; genus Nitrosomonas. The sequence continues at coordinate 46,278 of JAMXAE010000004.1, forward strand.
CAATAATTCGGTTAGCGTATATTCACGCTCGATCCCTTTACCCAGTACACGCATTGCTTCTTCTTCAGGGAGTGTACCCGGCAATAACCGAATCGAATTCAGTCTGCATTGCTCTTTCTCAATGGCTTCTTGTTTCTCCGTAAACACAGTCCAGCGTGCATCATCCACTAAACCAAGCTTCCTGCCCATTTCCGTCAAGCGTAGATCTGCATTGTCTTCGCGCAATTGCAATCGATATTCGGCCCGACTGGTAAACATTCGATAGGGCTCCGTCACGCCGGAAGTCACCAGATCATCAACCAGAACACCTAAATACGCCTCATTTCTTTGCGGCAACCATGCTTCTTTCTCCTGAATTTTCAGTGCAGCATTAACCCCAGCCAATAACCCTTGTGCAGCAGCTTCTTCGTAACCGGTTGTGCCATTAATTTGTCCGGCAAAAAACAAATTCTCGATGGTTTTGGTTTCCAGTGAGCGTTTTAAATTACGCGGATCAAAATAATCGTATTCAATTGCATAGCCAGGTCGCGTGATGTGTGCATTCTCCAGTCCTGCGATGGAATGAATCAATTTGACTTGTACTTCAAACGGCAGACTAGTCGATATTCCGTTGGGGTAGATTTCATTCGTACCCAATCCTTCCGGCTCAAGAAAAATGGAATGCGATTCTCTGGCCGAGAAACGTACCACTTTGTCTTCTATTGACGGGCAATAGCGTGGGCCAATACCTTCGATTTTTCCGGTGTACAAGGGAGAATCTACCAAGCCATTGCGAATAATATCGTGCGTCATTGAATTGGTGCTGGTAATCCAACAAGATATCTGTTGCGGATGTTGAGTGTTAGCACCGATGAATGAAAATACCGGTATAGGTTGATCTCCCGGCTGTTCTAGCAGTTTTGTATAGTTCATACTGCGACCATCGACACGAGGCGGTGTGCCGGTTTTTAATCTTCCTGCTGGAAATTCCATTTCGCGTAACCTTTTTGCCAGTGCCGTGGATGGCGGATCGCCCGCTCTGCCAGCTTTAAAATTGGTTTTCCCAATATGCGCCAAACCCGCCAAAAATGTGCCGACAGTCAGTATCACCGCACGTGCGTAGATTTTTATATTGAGTTGCGTGATAACACCAGTAACTCGATCCTGCTCAATAATCAGATCATCCACCGCTTGTTGCATAACCAACAGATTCGGTTGATTCTCAATGCGCTTGCGAATTGCCTGCCGATAAAGCACTCGATCAGCTTGTGCTCGTGTAGCTCTGACAGCAGGACCCTTGCTTAAATTGAGGATGCGAAACTGAATGCCGGCTTCATCGATAGCCATTCCCATCGCACCACCCAACGCATCAATTTCCTTTACTAAATGACTTTTTCCAATGCCGCCAATCGATGGATTGCAAGACATCTGACCAATCGTTTCGATATTATGCGTAAGCAGCAATGTTTTTTGCCCCATACGTGCGGCCGCCAACGCTGCTTCCGTACCAGCATGCCCACCCCCAACGACAATAATCTCAAATTCTGTGTGATTGCTCATAATACTTAGGCCTTGCGATATTTTTAGAGTACTAGTAACTTCTTGACGTCAGGGGATGCTAAACAGAGATATGTTTCACGTGAAACTTTTTGCAGTATTCGCTGATAAAAAGCGTAATTTACAAGGTTCAATTATAGGTGCTGCGGAATAATTAGTGCAAGTTTATGTTTTGTTTCTTAGTTAATATAATCCCCAATCTTTGCTTGAATTGGCAAGAGAACTTCTAAGCTAGTGTCAGCTTTTGTAAAAAACAGAAGGGGTTTAGAACAAAACGGGCAGAACTCAAGAAAAACCATATTAGCACTTAGAAATTGCGAGAATCTTAGAAATCTTCGCCGCCAGAAGATCTTCGAATACAAGGTACTCTGGAAGGTATTTTTCCGCTATCTTAATTCACTTTCCTGAAACACTGATCACTCAAAATTTCAAGCGCTAACTAAAATTAATCCCAGCGATTACTTAAGCAGAAACTCTGCTCGACTTCCTTTCTCCTGCTCACCATCTTCAGACTCATGACCACCCACGACAAAAATACGCTCGTCGGGAATCTGACCATTCTCGATCAGCCAATTACGTGCTGCGATAGCTCGGCGCTCGGCCAATTCGGCTAGGTCATTGTCGTTAATTTGCGTATTTGCCAGCATCAACTGCTCCATTTCAGCATCTGGCAAACTTTTAGTCAGTCCAATGGCATTTTTAGGTTTATCGAAGGACTCCTTTTTGTAGGCTATCTCAAGATATTTGCTATATTCTTCTGGCGCCAATATAACCTCCGTGATAGCGCCACTGGCGATGCCCTTTTTGGTTTGTTCGGCCAGTTTCTGTGCTTTCACCTTGTTTTGTAGCATAGCAAGTTTGAGTCCTTCATGATCTGCTCCGGGATCGACATGACCGGAAATTTCCAATTTGAGCGATGGACGATCGGTTAACACTTCGGTCAAAGCTTGTAAACGCTTCGACGCTTCTTCTTCAATATCCGCAAAGCCCGGAGTGAAAGGAATTTCGGATAATTCTTCGCTATCGCCGAGCACCGAACCCAGTAATGCAAAGGGCGAAGTAATGGCTTTGGTGATCAAGTTGATAAATGCGGTGAAGATGATGTCACCCAGGTTAAATTGGGGATCATTAATCGATCCCTTGAGTGGTAAATGGATATCAATTTCACCGCGTCGGTTTTTAAGCAGTGTGAGGGCAAGGTTGAGTGGCAGAGACACGGCGTCTTCGCTTTCGATTTGCTCACCCAGTGTAAATTGATCCAGAAAGATTTTATTTTCTGCGGTTAATGCGCCATTTTCCACATGATAATAAACATCTGCGGAGAGCTTACCTTTCTCAATGGCGTAACCAATATATTTCGACGAATAGGGACTAAAGGGCGGCAAATCAATATCTTTGACTTTAGTCACGAGATCTAATTGAAGCTCGGAGCTGAAAGGATCAATGGTACCCTTGATTTCCAGTGGTGCAGTTTTATCGAGTGCTCCGCGAATATCGATTTTCCCAGATTTTCCAGGATATAGCGGACCGACCTGACCGGAAAGCCCTGTCAGATTGGCGCGATAATTGGGTTTGACAAAGCGATCATTGAAATTGATATTACCTTGCTGCAAGAGAATTTTGCCGATATAAACGGGTACTGTTTCTTTTATTTTATTTGGTTGAGTATTACTTGCATCATTGATGCTTGGAGATGAGGATAGAGCCAGCGCCTCTGCTGGCTTGGATTCCGCACTGTTTTCTTGCTGAATGATTTGTTTGAGATTGAGATTTCCATCCGGCATCAATGTAATCCGTGCATAAAAATCACTTAAGTTGATCGTATTAATATCCACGCGCAACGGGTCATTAACAAAATTCAGATCGCTGATATCCAACTTCTTCCAGCGCAATAGGTCATGGGCATCTTTGGGATCAAACACATTAAAATTGGCCAGTTTCCCCTGACCATTCACTTGAACTTTCAACGGCTCACCGCTGGCTTTGATTTTTCCTTCAAAGGAAATGTCACCATTGGTTAACAGCGCGGTCAGCTTATCGCCTGCCCAGCCTTGCAAAGATACAAGATCGACTGTACTCAGATTTAACACCAAATCCGTTAGCAGAGGAGCCCATGCCAGCGAACCATCCACTTTAATATGTCCGCGCTGATTCACTTGCGCCTGCAGGGCAAGATTGAGCGGTTTAATACCTTTCAGATCAATGCTATCTACTGTGAGATCCAACGAATCCACTACCATGGGTGTAATTTTTTTCAGCGTAAGATCTTCATAATGTAGTGAGGCTGCCTTGAGTTTTATACGTTTGATCTGTGTTGTCCAAGGCGCATTTTTAGCAGAAGATGATTCATCTTTATGTTTACGCGTGGACTCGGATTCGCGCTGATTCGATTCTTTCTGAACCATATTGATAGTACTGTCGGAACGCGAAGGCTTTCGAGCCGGAATCGGAATAACTGTTGCCTTTGCGATCACTTTGACTTTGACGGTTGCTTGTGATTGGTTACTAGTGGCTGGGACCTGAGTCGTTGGAAACTGTGTCGTATTGAATAGACGGATTAAATCAATATTGCCACTGACATCCCGGCGCAAAGTGGAGCTTAATCGATCCAGCGTAATTTCTCCGAATGCTACTTGCTTCGATTGGCTATTAATTTGCAAGCTGTCGACAGTGAACTGTGCGAGCGATAGTGCAGATTCTTTTTCATCTTCACGCGTTAAAGCAATTTGATCCATATTCAGCTTAATCTGCGATGGCTTCTTGCCCGTCAAGTCAACTTGAGTTAAAGCTAAGCTTAGCTGCTTCAAGTGAGCTTGATAAGGTGCTTCCACCGCGCTATTTTTAATAGCTAATTTTCGCAGTGTAGCATTGCCTGTTAGCGTAATGTCAGGAGCTTTATCCGGTGCCTGTGTAAAGGTGAGAAGCAAATCACTGTTGAGATAGCCCGAGAGAAGTTTAATTCCATTGGGTAAAGGTGCATACCGATCGAATTGAGTTAAATTAAACTCACTGAGCTTAAGAGATAATGTTGCCTCTTGATTATCAGTAAAAGGGCGTAACTTACCATCCAAAGACAAGGGAGATCCGTTAATTTTTGCGCTAAAGTGAGGCTCTATCCAATTGGTTAGCACACTATCGAAATTAGCAATAATAGGGATACCCAGATTAATTTCAGTGATTTGATGATCAGCCTTCATGTATCGATCAGCAAATTCAAAATGCCCTCCTTGAATCGTTATGTTACTGATGGAGAAAATACTATTTTTATCGTTAGGGTTCTTTTCTTCATCCGATGTTTTACTAAATTCCTCTAATAAATCAGAAATATTTAGTTGATCCTCGGTTTCTCGTATCAATCGCAGTTTAGGTTCCGTCAAAGTAATTGCTGTCACAACAGGAGCACGTCGCTTAAGCGACTCAATACTCAGATCGATATATAGTTTATTAAAAGAAAAAAACGCTTCATGTTCTTGATTATTGACATCAGCTTTCTCATCCACACGAAAACCCAATACGATCAGCTCAAGCGTATGTGGTTTGATTTCGATAGAAGCTACGGTGACAGGGCGGTGCAGAATTTCTGACAAACGCATCTCAAGCTGAGATTTTGCATAACCGGGCAACCAAAAGATGCTAAGCGCTGCCAAAAGAGCAATCAGAGCAACCACTATACCTAGACCAATGCTCAGACGCTTATATCGATTAACACGTGATGGTACAGTCGAAGTCATAACAGTCCCTTTCAATGTCTATGGCGGGTTGGCAAGGTACTCAAAACATTTTAACAATCAGTCAAGATTAATCTTCTAATGTACAAACGAGCTATTAAGAAGCTGTAAAAGCAGCCAACTCAATAGCTCATAATCGAAATTCAGCCAGAAGTAACTAATCGCACATTTTAATAATGCGACGAGCTTGCTTTCAGGCTGATTAATTCAACATCAAAAATCAAAGTTGCATTGGGCGGAATAATATTGCCCGCGCCTCTTTCTCCATATGCCATGGATGGAGGAATAATCAGTGTACGCTGTCCACCTACTTTCATGCCCTGAACACCTTGATCCCAACCTTTAATCACGCGACCTGCACCCAGCATAAATGAAAAAGTCTCTTGGCGATCAAATGAGCTATCAAATTTTTTGCCCTTTTTATCAGGTGCATTTTCATCGTAAAGCCAGCCTGTATAGTGAACACTCACGGTTTTCCCAACTTCAGCCTCATCACCGGCACCTACTTTGATATCAATTTTCTGAAGCTGAGGGCTTGCGGTCGCATGTTCTTTATAAGCGAATGCTACCTGGGGCAACATAGCCAAAGCTAATAGGGTGATACTTAAATTAAACAGATTCTTTATATTAAGCATAGTTTCCTCAAGAAAAAATAAATTCGGTTAATTCTAACGATCAACTCTCAGGTATTATAACCGTTAAGATCTTTTCGTCATCAGCAACTATTCTATTCGATTATCTGTACTTATGGGCCGATTAGCATACTTGAATAGTTATAATTCTATATATTTCTTAGCGTATTACTTTAATACATTAAAATAATGCAATCATCTGAACAACATGAAACACTTCAGAATGAACAGCAGATGCTAAACAAGCAAGCAGCCGATCTTCTGTGTCTGCATGATTCTCTCTTTGTGCGCGCCATGTATCTGGGGGCAGGCTTTCTGGCATTATTCCTTGGAGCACTGGGCGCCATTCTACCGATATTACCCACGACGCCATTTGTGCTCCTCGCCGCGGCTTGTTTTGCGCGTGGCTCAGAGTATTTTCATCGTAAATTACTAGTCAATCGAATAGCCGGCCCTATTATCTATGAATGGTGTATTCATCACAGTATTCCACTTCGCGTCAAACGTTGGGTTTATTTTTTAATGACATTATCATTTGGTAGCTCCCTGTTAATCGTGCCAGAGATGTGGCAAAAGATAATGCTGGTTGTGATTGGTAGTATATTGGCTTTTTATATCTGGCGTATCCCTGTAAGGGAAATTCTGGATAAATAAATGGGTCGCTTGTTTTTAAACAATAACTCTCTAGAAAATATTTTTGGTAAACAATTATCCAGACAATTAATCTCCTCAGGCTTAATAAATTCCTTCCGTTAATTACTCCGTTGATTTACACATCTAAACACCAACACTGAAAACAAATAGTTTTATAGAAAAACGTCTGTTTTATCTGTTTATTCGCTGCATAGATTTATTTAATTTCTTTTAGCATTACTAAAAATTAAAGCAATTTAAATTGATGTCGTAAGAAAAAACCTACCCCTTCAACAACCATAGCGAGTCAACAATGAGGATAAATGAGCCGGTTACCCAAAGAGACATGGGTATGAATAATGACTGTGAGATCATTTCTACAACGAATCTAAAAGGTGCTCTCACATCAGCAAATGAAGATTTTATTAGAATGAGTGGTTACACCTGGGAAGAGCTTGAGAATAAAAATCACAATATTATTCGTCACCCTGATGTACCGCCCGAAGCTTATGCAATGCTATGGGATGCACTCAAGGGGGGTAATCCATGGATGGGACTGGTAAAAAATCGCAATAAAAATGGCGATCACTACTGGGTCGATGCTTTTGCCAGCCCACAATACGAAGACGGTAAAATTACCGGTTATCAGTCAGTTCGGGTGAAACCCGAGAAAGCCTGGGTTGATCGAGCTGAAGCGCTGTACGCTAAAGTCATGTCAAAGAAATCGGCAGATGATAAACGACGCTCTAAACTTGATGAGGTTAAATTAACACGATTTCCTATCAGTTTAACTGCAAAAACTGCATTGACTGTATCCAGTGTTTTTGCACTTGTGTTTATGGGTCTTGCACTGGCTGAGCAAATTTCACTGCTTTTTGCTCTAGCTGGTTTTATGATTGGCAGCTTAGTAAGTTCTGTTGTTGTATACCAGATGTTAAGTGGGCTGCGTAATTTAGCATCACAATCAGAAAAAATTGCGAATGATCCATTAGCTCGCTATGTCTATACCGGCAGAAATGATGAACTGGGTCAAATTGAATATGTACAGATCTTTCAGAATGCAAAGCTTCGTACAGCCATTGGTCGTGTTAGAGAATCCTCGTCGGTACTGGAGCATGCCTCTGATGAAATAGCTAGAGGTAATTTGGATCTCTCAAGTCGCACGGAGAATCAAGCATCCAGTTTGGAAGAAACTGCATCCAGTATGGAAGAAATTACCTCGACAGTGCAGCAAAATGCAGAAAATGCAAAACAAGCCAATCAACTGGTTCAGGAAACACGCAAACAAGCTGAAAAGAGCGGATCGGTCGTTTCCAGTACCATGCGAGCCATGACTGATATCAATGAAAGTAGTAAAAAAATTGCGGATATTACCAATGTCATCGATGAAATCGCTTTCCAAACTAATTTACTGGCATTGAATGCTGCGGTAGAGGCTGCACGAGCTGGGGAACAAGGTCGTGGTTTTGCTGTAGTCGCTAATGAAGTACGCAGTCTAGCTGGCCGCAGTGCCGAGTCTGCAAAACAAATCAAAGATCTGATTAGCGATAGCGTTTCTAAAGTAGAGAGTGGCACACAGTTGGTTAATCAATCAGCTGACTCGCTAAAAATGATCAATGAAAGCGTTAAGAAAATTTCCGATATCATGGGTGAAATTTCTCAATCTTCTCAAGAACAAGCAAATGGAATTGATCAAATTAATCAAGCGATCATGCAAATTGATGAAGTGACACAGCAAAATGGACAATTGGTGGAAAAAATAACATCATCCAGTAGCGCTATGAGTCAGAAAGTCAAAATGCTTTCCGGCTTGGCAGATCAATTTAAATCAGCAAGTAGGTAAGTCCATACTACTTATTCAGCCGGAATTAGAACATACTGATTCCGGCTTTTTTCATATCATTAACTTCAAAGCAATAATTAACTCTTAGCCTCTAATAGAGATTTCACCTATATTCGTAGCCTATTAGATTTAAAAACTTTTCAAATTTTAAGTATCAGGTAACCTATTAAATCAATAAACATTTAATCGTTTCGCTTTCAACTTCAGAGGATAAAGTTGATGGGGCAAATTCATCTATAATAATCTTTGATGATCCCGTGCTAAAATATTTATATGGATGAAGAAGAAAAATCTGATTTTGACTTTGATTTATGGTCTCAAATGGCCCGGCAGGACCCTGAAAAATTT
>JAMXAE010000175.1 GCA_024281695.1 Nitrosomonas sp.
ATGCAAGTCAGGGAGTCGCTGGCGGCGCTTTAGAGGACATTACTTTATCCCGCAAGGAGTACGATCAATATCTTGCCGTCGCTTATAAAAAGGAAACCTTTGAAAAACCCAGGAATGCGATTGGTCTTGCTAAGACTTTGACTGGCGATGAAATGGAGCGATTGATGCTTGTTAATATTGTAATCAATGACGGCGATCTAAAAGTACTGGCAGAAAATCGTGCGATTGCAGCACGTAATTGGCTGATTGAGAACGGTGAAGTTCCAAGTGAGCGTATTTTTGTTGTCGGTGTCCATGAGGATGGAGCGGATGAGCAGAAAAAAGGAAGTCGAGTGGAATTTTTGTTGAAGTAATCATTATTGCGCATAACAAAGTGCAGAATGGTTTGTTAATGCCGTGCGGATTACTTTCGGTATATGAATTGAATTACTGCCGTCCGCAATTTTCGCTTTAATAACAAGATTACTCATGTTAAAATTCGCGGCTTTTGTTGTGCCTTGACGTTAGGGTGTCAAGGACGGATTTTTATTGATTATCAACTAACCAAAGAGGGTTTTGCCTGTAATGACGACTATTAAAGTTAAGGAAAATGAACCATTTGAAGTAGCAATGCGTCGCTTTAAACGTTCTATTGAAAAAACGGGAATATTGACAGAATTGCGCGCGCGCGAGTTTTATGAGAAACCGACCGCAGAACGCAAACGCAAGCTGGCAGCAGCCGTTAAACGTAATTACAAGCGCTTGCGCAGTCAATTGCTACCGCCTAAACTTTATTAGTTTATCGTACAAATATCATCGAATATGGCAATAGTGTTTCACTATTTTCATGTTCGATTGCATTCCGATCAGTTGCTCCAATTAACTCGCAGTTTATTGCACATATATCATGAGCCTGAAGCAAAAAATCACCGACGACTTGAAAACGGCAATGCGTACAGGCAGCACAAAGCAGCGGGATACGATTCGCCTGCTGCAAGCCGCTATCAAACAGCGTGAAGTCGATGAGCGGATTACACTCGACGATGCGGCAATCATTGCGGTTATCGAAAAGATGCTCAAGCAGCGCAGGGATTCCATTGCGCAATATGAGGCTGCGCAGCGATTCGACTTGGCTGATATCGAAAAAGGTGAAGTGGCTATTCTAGGCGCTTATATGCCGCAAGCATTGACGGATGCGGAAATCGGCGCGCTCATTGTGGAAGCGATTTCTGTGTCGGGTGCAAAAAATATGCAGGAAATGGGTAAAGTCATGGCGATCCTGAAGCCGCAGCTTGCGGGGCGGGCGGATATGGCTGCAGTATCCGCGCTGATTAAAGCCAAATTATCCGTCTGAAAGCAAGACTCTCCTAAAAATTAAGGAAACGCTGATTAATTCGGCGAACGAGATGAAGCACGAGGCGCACGGAACGCAGCAACCGAGACCTATCAACAAGATAGGCGAGGGAACGAGTGCAGCGCAACGAAACAATTCGCTCGTGCAGTCAATTAATCAGCGTTTCCTTAAGTATCATTTTGCATTCTTTGTTTATACTTGAAGCTGTCTTTGTTAGCGGTTTCCGGTAAATGATCCCACGGTCGTTCATAGATGATTTGCTTAATCGCATTGATATTGTGGATGCGATTGATCGCCATGTTCCGTTAAAAAAAGCGGGGACCAATTATGTAGCATGCTGCCCGTTTCATAGCGAAAAAACACCATCGTTTACCGTCAGCCCGACTAAACAGTTTTACCATTGTTTTGGCTGCGGTGCGCATGGTAATGCGATCGGTTTTTTGATCGAATACAGCGGATTGAATTTTGTGGAAGCGGTGCGTGATTTGGCGGCTTCTATTGGCATGCCGGTGCCGGAACAATCTGCGGAGCCATTTCCTGGTCAGTTTGCCCCGGACGAGTCACCCGATGCTCCGGTAAATTTGCATTATAAGCGCGATGCTGAAATATCATTGCAAGACTTATTCGGTGCGCTGCAAGTCGCTACGCGCTTTTACCGGGAGCAGCTTAAAACTTCGGAGAAAGCGATCGTTTATCTCAAAAAGCGCGGCTTATCCGGCAAGACAGCGGCGCGGTTTGCGATCGGTTACGCGCCTGGCGGCTGGCAGAATCTTGCAGCGGTATTTCCCGATTATGCATCTGAAAGGACACAAAAAATCCTGATGCAAGCCGGGTTGGTCATTATCAACGATGAAGGTAAGCAATATGACCGGTTCCGGGATCGCATTATGTTTCCGATTCTGAATCCGAAAGGTCAAATTATCGGTTTCGGCGGTCGCGTTTTAGCGCAAGAGGAGCCAAAATACTTGAATTCTCCTGAGACTGCTTTATTTGAAAAAGGTCGTGAGTTATACAATTTTTTTTCCGCCCGGCGCGCTATCCGCGATGCGGATAGCGTGGTTGTCGTCGAAGGTTATATGGATGTCATTGCGCTGGCCGAGCACGGTATCGATTACGCAGTCGCTTCTTTAGGCACGGCTACGACCGGCTTTCATATCCAAAAGCTTTTGCGGCAAACGGATCATATCGTTTTTTCCTTTGATGGCGATAAGGCCGGAAGGAAAGCGGCTTGGCGCGCGCTTGAAAATAGCCTTGCATTGCTGACCGATGGCAAATTCCTGAGCTTTCTCTTTTTACCCGAAGGGGAAGATCCCGATAGCTTTGTGAGCAAACACGGTAAAGAAGCTTTCGAGCGGCAACTTAAGCAAGCAATTCCTTTGTCGGAATTTCTTTTCAAGGAACTGTGCTCGGAAACCAATCTTCATACCAGTGAAGGCCGCGCAAAATTGATCAGCGATGCAAAACCCCTATTGCAACAAGTCATGGCACCGGCATTATCGCTGATCTTGTTAAGGCGTCTAGGCGAACTGAGCAACATGAGCCAAAACGAATTGGAGGGCGTTTTGCAGATAAATCATAAACATCGTGCGCCGGTAAAAAGCAAGCCGCTGAGAAAGCAACTTGTTACACCTTACCGGTGGTTGATTTTAATGTTGTTGCATAACCCCGGTTATCTCGATAAGCTGGATAGCGATTTGCTTTCCGCGATCGACGAAAATACCGAGGAGATTGCGGCACTGAAAGCCCTGGTTGTTTTTCTCGATCGGCACCCCCATTTATCCAGTAATTCATCGGCTTTTTCACTGCTTGCGCATTTGCAGGATAATCCTTATCGCACATTATTGGAGGAAATAGAAAGCGAAACGCTAAAATGGGATAACACCATTGATTTGGAAGCGGAGTTTTCAGGGGCGCTTGAGAAATTGCAACAAGCGCAGCGCAAAAAACGGATTGCCGAATTATATAATAAACCGTTGAATATGCTAACCGATGCGGAAAAACGTGAACTGCAGCAATTGGCTGCCCGTTAACATCATGAGCTTTGTGTCAGCCATATCAAATTTTGATATAATCAGCGACTTTCGGCTTTAAAATTATTTATATTATTGGGAATCCAATATGCCAAAAACCAAAGCGGTCGAGTCAAAAGATAACGAAACAATCAAAAAAGAAAGAGCAGTAACAAAAAAAGCGAAGGGCGCTGAAAAAGAAATGGTGGAAAAAAATGAATCAGCCAAATCAGCTGCCAAAACTGAAAAGAAAACAAAGGTTGCTACCAAGAAATCCAGCGAAAAATCGAGTACTGAAAAAACCGTTGAGGCGAAGTCATCCGGGAAAATAACACTGGCTGCAACTGAGATTTCTTCAGGGATATTCGAAGAAGCTGACTTCGAATTCAGCGAGGTCAAGAAAACCCGGGGTAGAACCCCGAAAAAGAATAAGGCAGCTTCTGGCCTGGAACAATTGGATGATGCTGAAGCGGTATCGATGATGGAAGGCGGCAATACGCCGCCGCAGGATATCGAAGCGCGCCGTATGCGATTGAAGTTGCTGATCGGTCTTGGAAAAGAACGTGGGTACTTGACATACGCCGAAATCAACGATCATCTGCCCGATGATATGCTCGATGCCGAGCAAATCGAAGGCATTATCAGTATGATCAATGACATGGGCATATCCGTGCACGACGAGGCGCCGGATGCTGAAACATTGCTGATGTCCGATGCCGCATCGGCTGTGGCCGATGAAGACGTTGCAGAAGAAGCCGAAGCGGCGCTTTCCACGGTCGATTCCGAATTTGGGCGCACCACAGACCCTGTGCGCATGTATATGCGTGAAATGGGTTCGGTAGGATTGCTGACGCGCGAAAGCGAAATTGAAATCGCCAAACGGATAGAAGGCGGTTTGCGGCATATGATTCAAGCTATTTCAGCTTGTCCGCCGATTATTGCCAAGATTGTTGACCTGGCAACCGATGTTGAAAAAGATGCCTTACGTATCGACGAAATCGTGGATGGCTTACTTGATTCTAATGCACAAGAAATCATTGCTGAAGAGCTTTCCGAAGAGTCTTTGGAGCAGGAATTGGCCGCAAGCGATCTGAGCGATGAAGACGAAGATGAGGACGGTGATGGTTCAGCAATCGCAAGCGCTGATTTATTGAAGCTAAAAACTGATGCGCTAGAACGATTTGCGGTGATCCGTAGCTTATATCAGGATATGCAAGCATTGCTTGAAAAGGAAAGTCCTTACCATCAAGGGTATGTAGTGCTTCAGGACAAGATTTCATCCGAACTGATGTGTATTCGCTTTTCTGCCAAATTGGTCGAGAAGCTTTGCGATACCCAGCGCGATCTCGTTAATGATGTTCGTAATTACGAGCGCAAAATTATGGAGTTATGTGTTACTAAGGCAAAAATGCCGAGAAATCACTTTATTAAAACATTTCCCGGTAATGAAACCAACTTGGACTGGGTCGCGCAGGAGATTAAAGCTGGAAAGCCATACAGTCAGGCCTTGGAACACTTTAAACCTGCAATTCTTGAAGAACAGAAAAATTTGTTGGCGCTGAAAGATAGAATTGGTATTTCCATAAAGGATTTAAAGGAAATCAACCGGAAAATGTCGACGGGTGAAGCAAAAGCGCGACGAGCCAAGCGTGAAATGACTGAGGCAAATTTGCGTTTGGTTATTTCGATTGCGAAAAAATATACCAATCGTGGATTGCAGTTTCTTGATTTGATTCAAGAAGGAAATATCGGATTGATGAAGGCGGTCGATAAGTTTGAATACCGTCGCGGTTATAAATTTTCGACCTATGCAACATGGTGGATACGTCAGGCAATTACGCGATCGATTGCCGATCAGGCGCGCACTATCCGGATACCGGTGCATATGATTGAGACCATTAACAAGATGAATCGCATATCCCGTCAGATTTTGCAGGAAACAGGGCAGGAGCCGGAACCGGCGGTATTGGCGCAAAAAATGGAAATGCCGGAAGAAAAAATCCGTAAAATTCTAAAAATTTCCAAAGAGCCGATTTCTATGGAAACACCGATTGGCGACGATGAAGATTCCCATTTGGGCGATTTCATTGAAGATGCTGCAACCATGGCGCCAGCCGATGCTGCCGTATATGCAAGTTTGAGAGGTGTTACCAAGGAAATTCTGGATTCGTTGACGCCGCGCGAAGCTAAAGTTCTACGCATGCGATTCGGCATTGAAATGAATACCGATCATACACTGGAAGAAGTCGGCAAACAGTTCGATGTAACCCGCGAACGAATTCGCCAAATAGAAGCCAAAGCGCTGCGTAAATTGCGTCACCCGGCACGCTCCGAGCGATTACGCAGCTTTTTGGATTCCGGGAATAACTAAGGAAACGCTGATTAATTCGGCGAACGAGATGAAGCGCGAGGCGCACGGAACGCAGCAACCGAGACATATCAACAAGATAGGCGAGGGAGCGAGTACCGCGCAACGAAGAGATTCGCTCGTACAGTCAATTAATCAGCGTTTTCCTAAAATAATCAAACGGGTCTGTAGCTCAGTCGGTTAGAGCAGGGGACTCATAATCCCTTGGTCGTTGGTTCGAGTCCAACCAGACCCACCATAAATCAAGAGGTTAGATTAATTTCTAACCTCTTTTTTCTTTCTGGTGTGACAAAATTGTGTCACCAAGGATATTAGAAACAAGCTCGGCAT
>JAMXAE010000176.1 GCA_024281695.1 Nitrosomonas sp.
ATCGCCAACAGGAAGAGTCAGCTGATGCAGCTTGACTCAAGAAAATATGTCTCCGGAAAATCCGGGGCGATTCAAGTTGCTATACGATATAGATGGCAATGGTTGCCGGTGCTACGGTGCAAATTGCTACCGTTGGTGTTGGATTGGCTATGACTAATGCGCGGATATTGTGGTGATATAAACAAAAAATGATAAACTGGAATCTAAGGAGCAAATCAGATTCTGGTTTTAAGAACGGTTAACTAGCTTCCCATTAATCAGTAAAAACTTTTTTGGGGGGTCATCAAAATATAGCGGTTCATCGGGTTAGCGGATTCAAGTTTGAAGTGCAACAGCTAATGGTTGTACAAATAACCCAGCGCGTGTTGCTTCTTTCTTCCAAGATCCCTATGTAAAAAATATGCTGCTTAAAACTATTTAAGGCCGGACCGATAATATGGCAATACTCATCCCCATCCCCAACAAGCTCATGATCACCATACGATACACGGAAATGCTTGGAATATTCTACATCTATCGAACCATTATAAACTCAAATTCCATGCTCCTAAGGTGATCGCTTGAGCACTTCTAGCATTCAATATTTCTTGCTTGATGGCCCAGCAGGTAAACTTGAGGTCGCGCTGGGAGAGCCGGAATCAATTCCCAAGGGTATTGCTATCATTGCACACCCGCATCCCTTACACGGCGGGACGATGGATAATAAGGTCGTGTGTACATTGTTTACCACTTTGTTAGAGCTTGAATTTATTACAGCCAAATTCAATTTCCGCGGTATAGGTAAAAGTGAAGGTGTTTTTGATCATGGAATTGGTGAGACAGAAGATGTGATTGCAGTGACGCAAGCAATTTGCAATCAATTTAACAATCATGTTCCTGATCTTCCATTGCTCTTGGCAGGGTTTTCATTTGGCGGAGCTGTGCAACTGCATGCGGTTGAAAGGCTTAATCCAGAATATCTTATTTTGGTGGCGCCTTCCGTTGCCAAATTAAAGGCGCCAATAGTTCCTGAAACAACTCAGTTTGCTTTGATCATTCAGGGCGATAAAGACGATATCGTACGACCGAATACGTTATTGGCATGGGCGACACCCAAATCACAACCCATAACGTTTATACCCGGCGCAGAACATTTCTTTCATGGAAAATTAGCGATACTCAAGGAAGTGATACTTAAAGCTTTTAATAGGCAGATTTAACTGTCAGAGTAATCATTCAACTAAGCGATGTTGAATAGCATAACGGACTAATTGTGCATTATTCTTCATATCCATTTTTTCCAGAATACGCGATCGATAAGTACTTACCGTTTTAACACTGAGTGATAATTTATTAGCTATAGCGGTTAACGACTCCCCTGCAACGATCAGTTTAAAAACATGAAGCTCTCGATCTGAGAAAGTGGTATGCGTTAGTGCCTCCGAATCTATCACTGGATTAAATAAGAGTTTTTCTGCAAGCTCTGGGTTTACATATTTGCCGCCCTTAGCGAGACGGCGAATAACATTAATCAGTTGATCAGTTGGACTATCTTTAGTTAAGTATCCAGAAGCTCCCGAGCGAATAGCTCTAATGGCATATTCTTCCTCAGGATACATACTCAGAACCAGAATACGCGAAGCAGAATTTACTGATAAAATTCTTTTTAGAATATCCAATCCATTAATGTCGGGTAGATTGATATCTAACAAAGCGATATCCCAATCGTATTCTCTTGTTTTCTTCAGGATATCCTTACCGTCGACAGCTTCTGCAACCACATCGATGTCTTCTGTTTCACTAAAAATTCTTTTTAATCCATCACGAAATAAAGCATGGTCATCTGCAATCAAAACTTTAATCATTCATTGGTCTCCTCGAGTAATGTTTCAACAGTGACCAGAGGTATTTTAAGTGCCACAACACTCCCCTTTGAAGGAGAACCGGCTATTTCCAGTTTACCACCTAATTGTTGTGTTCTTTCATTCATGCCAATTATTCCAAAAGAGCCGGGGCTAAGCAATTGTGATTGAGTGATACCGATACCATTATCTTTAATAGAAATTGTAATATCCTCTTCGTTCTCAAAAAGTTCAATATCTACTTTTGTGGCTTTTGAATGTCGTGTGATGTTGATAAATATCTCCTGAATAATTCTGAAAACACTGGTCTCATGATTTTTGTTGATATAGGATAAATCCGATATCGTCGATTCCAGTGAGCATTTTATATTTGTGCGCTGTTCAAATTCACGTACTAACCATTCGATGGCGCCGTATAAACCTAGATTATCCAGTACATTAGGGCGTAAATTGACTGAGACCCTGCGTGTGGTTTCAATAGCCTCTCCGGTTAACTCATATAAAGACTTGATGCGTTCGTGCATGGGCTCCGCACTAATTTTTTTTGAGAGCCAATCTAAATCCATTTTTAGGACGGTTAATGTTCCTCCTAAAACATCATGAATTTCGCGGCCTATTCGAGTTCTTTCCTCTTCTCTAACGTCTTGTAAATGGGTTGTTAAGTGACGTAGATTCTCGATCAGCCGTTTATGTTCGGTGACATCTTCAATCATACATAAATAACACACTTCCAGATCGCCGACGAGTTCGAATGGTGCAATTGACATTTCAATCCAGATAATGGACATATCTAAGCGCAATATTCTTTTTACTATTTTAGAATCATGTGTTTGCTGATTGGCGATAAGCCTTATATCCTCTCTATAGGATGGTAAGTCATCCTGATGAATAATATCTGATTGATTGATATTGAGAAGTTCCTCCACGCTTCTGCCTACAATAGAAGCATACTTCGGGTTCACATCGTAATATTTCCCCGTTTGTAAATTTATCAAAGCGATACCTAGAGGTGCTTTCTCAAAAATTGTCTGAAAGCGTTTTTGTGCCTTCTTAGTACTTTCTTCTATTCTTTTTCTTTCGATTGAGTAACGAATAACACGTGCTAATACACCCTCCGTTAGACTTCCTTTCACAAGATAATCTTGAGCACCTGCTTTGATGGCTTTTATGGCAAGTTTCTCATCGTTTCTATATGACAATACCGCGATAGGTATGCTTGCAGCATTCTCTCGTAGTTGATTGATCGTTTTGATTCCATCGCTATCAGGTAAAGTGAGGTCTGACAAAATTAAATCAAAGGTATGCTCCTGAATTAATTTGAGAGCAGAACTGAGTCGTTCAGTGTGAACTAAAGTGATTTGATCCCCCATTGCTTGTTGCAAATCGCTTTGTACAAGTATTGCATCACTTTCGTTATCTTCAATTAATAATATATGAGTTTTGGATGCAGTCATGACAAATCATGGTTCATATAATATTGAAGCAGAAAACCAGAAGTCTTTAATCAACCTTGCTATTTTTATACAGTTATCGAAATCCACCGATTTTCTAATATAACCATTAGCATGATTATGATAAGCAGTTTTGATATCTTCCTTCGCCACCGAAGACGTATAGATGATGATAGGAATACTTCTAAAATTAGGATCGGCTTTCATTTCCGCTAACACTTCAAATCCATTCTTTCTTGGCATATTTAAATCCAGCAAGATTAAATCTGGGCGGGGTGCTTGAAGATATTGGCCTTGTTGCTTTAGAAATTCTATTGCCTGAAATCCATTTTCAGCTACATAAATCTTTTCATTTCCTTCGCAGAATGCAAAGGCTTCTTTAATTAACAAGACATCTGTTGGATTGTCATCGATCATCAGAATTACGTTTGGATTGGCATTACTTCTATAGTGCATATGAATAAGTTAATTGGTTTTTGGAATTGTAAAATAAACGGATGTGCCTACATTTAATTCTGATTTAATCCATATCTTTCCGCCGCGCTGCTCTATAACTTTCTTACAGATGGCTAAGCCAATACCAGTACCCACATATTCTCTACGGCTATGCAATCGCTGAAATACTCTGAAAATACGCTCTAAATATTGATCTTCTATGCCAATTCCATTATCAGTGACAGAGAAAATCCATTCATCAAAGTTTTCTTTTACACCAATATAAATTTTTGGTGGTTGTTCTCTCTGAAATTTAAGAGCGTTATTAATTAGATTGGTAAATAATTGAATAAACTGGAAAGGAATACCTTTGACTCGAGGTAGTCTATCATAGGTAATAATTGCATTACATTCCCTGATGACGATGGATAGGTCAGTTAAAACATTCTTTAATAAACTTTCGCAATCAATTTCTACTAGGTTCTTACTTGCATTATTAACTTGTGCATAAGTTAGTAAATCATCAATCAACATTTGCATACGATTGGTGCCCGCTACTGCGTGCGATATCAAATCATTGGCACGCTCGTCTAATTGATGATGACAATATTTCTTCAGTAATTGGACGAAGCTATTAATAGCTCTTAGCGGTTCTTGCAAATCATGTGTCACTACATAAGCAAATTGTTCGAGTTCATCATTAGATCGAGCCAATTCTTTAACTTGTTCTTCCATTTTTTCTTCTAATTGCTTATATCCCGTTACATCAGTCCATATTGCCATGTATTGATAGGGTGACCCCTTATCATCCAACAATGGAATAATTGTAGTATCTACCCAGTAAAAAACACCGTCTTTGGTACGATTCTTGAATTCTCCTTTCCAAGTCTCACCTCTAGTGATGGTGCTCCATAAGGTATGTATAAATTCTTTAGAGTGATAGCCAGAATTAATAACGCGATGATCCTTTCCTAGCAATTCTTCTGCCGAGTATTTAGAAACTGAGCAAAACTTGCTATTGACATACTCTATTTTCCCATGCTTATCGGTAATTGCTATGCTGACATGTTTATCAAGTGCACTTTCAATCATTCTGACTTCCTTCAGAAATACTATCCGCACATCAAGAAATAGCTTTCACTCTAACTATAATCCAGAACTTTAGTTATATTCGATAACATATAGAATCTTTGTCAGTTGGTCATTTATAAGATTGATATATCTTCATAAAAAATCACATTCACCTACAAACCTCATTATTAATAATAATTGTTGGGACGGAAAATTTTTGTGTTAACGCATGTGCAAATTTATCTAATATAAATGCTAACAAAAATAAAATATTATTATTCTGTCGTCATGTTAGGCTTATATAATCAGGGATTTGTTGATATAGATCATTAAAGAATGAATAACTGACATAGTGCGAGAAGTTTTATATGCATAGACTAATTTAATCAAATTCTTCTTAGTTTCAGTTCCAGAAATACTTGGATGGATTATTTCTAAGAGGGAATTAGTTGGGAATAATCGGTGCTTAATAGTATCCGGCTAGAAAATTAAAGACTATAGGAATATTCTGATTATTTTTCACTACTCTTGTTCATTTATCGCGAGTGATTTCTGACGACCACTTTGATTGATTAAGTCATACACATGAGTCGGAGCAATAAAGACCGGCAGGGCTGGCTTTAACGAATATTTTTGTTCATATTGATACAGGAAATGGAACAGAACTCTCAAGAATTGAATATGTGTGATTTTTACTCACGCCATTTATATCATCTTTGAGATGAGCGCCGATAATTTTTCAAGCGCTGTTCCCATTCTTTTGCTGTCTTATTACAGAATAAACAGTATCAGTCAAAATTCATGGATGTGTCCAACTACACTGCTCAGTGGCAATACTTAGTGTGTAATCAATGCTGTATATAATATAGTTAGGGAAGCGCTTATCTATTCAATCGAATCGATTTGACGTGCAGAGTTTTGATAAAATACACCATATTGATAGATATAGAATAGAGGGATGCAATTAAGCTTTTCTGAACTGGAATATGCGGCAAAGAAGAAATAAATACGACGAGATTGTTTTCTGGTTGAAATTGAAACGGGTACACCCTGGACATCTCTGCTGAATGTTATTGCCCCGTACTATCCGGTTAGCGGTAGGCGAGGTCATCCACCGATTGGTTTGGAACGGTGTCGATGCGCAATCAGGGCTTGTTCATACTCTGATCG
>JAMXAE010000177.1 GCA_024281695.1 Nitrosomonas sp.
GTTTCTTTCTGGAACGCGCGGTTAAAACGGAGGGAAAAGGTTGGGATATTGGTTTTCGTGCTGATTTTATGTTTGGTACTGATGCTATTTTTACTCAAGCTTATGGAAATCCGGCATTTGATCCTAATACTGGGAGAGCTTTGCCTGATCGAGGTAATTGGGATCTGGGGATATGCTGTAATTCCAGTCGTACATACGGTATCGCAATTCCGCAGGCTTTTGCTGAAATTTATGCGCCCGTTGGTAATGGACTCAATGTGAAAGTAGGCCACTTTTATACGCCGATTGGTTATGAAACAGTTCCGGCACCGAATAATTTCTTCTATACCCATGCATACACGATGCAGTATGGCGAGCCTTTTACGCATACGGGCGTGTTGAGTAATTATACGGTGAATAAGAATTTCACGGCTATGGCCGGTGCAATCGGTGGGAGTGGAACGGGTGGCTGGGATGGTAATTTTGATAGGCAGATGGGAAACTGGGGCGGGATTGGCGGAGTTACCTGGACTAGTGATGATAAAAAAAGCTCGCTTAATGTTGCAGGTACCGGTAGTACAACTTCCACTCGTAGCAATAATTTCTGGGGTATGTATAGCATTGTTCTGAAACACATGTTTACAGATAAGACACATTTTGTCTTGCAACATGACCATGGGTTTGCTGATGGAGTATTGACAGCTAAAGGGGTAACAAATGCTGAATGGTATGGTGTTAACTCGCATGCGTATTATGATCTGACACCTGATCTATCGGTCGGTGTTCGCGGTGAATGGTTTCGCGACAGGGATGGCTTTCGTGTTTTCTCACCAGGAAGGGTAAGTGCAGCAACAAATCATCTGGGCAATAGCTATGCACTGGGTGGTGCAACTTCACTTGCTACTAGTACTCCGGCAGATTATTATGCTGTGACCATTGGTGCAAACTGGAAAGCAGCTAGAACATTGAATCTTGGTTGGCAAGGATTACGGAATCTGAATATTCGGCCAAATATTCGTTATGACAGAGTGGATGCTCTTCATGCTTCTGCTTACAGACCATTTGGAGGCAACAAGGATCAAGTTTTGTTTTCACTGGATGCAATACTTCCTTTCTAAGTTAAACCACTATGAAATATGAACGAAAAAATGCGCCTGTGGGCGCATTTTTTATTCTGTATATCTCTTGCCTTTACTTCAGGGGTATACACTATTCTCGTAAACTCAATAGAAAATAGCGTATTAATCTCTTCCGGGCTTAATTCCTCGCCCCTTGGGGCGAGGCTAGTTGAAAACCAGCAGTCTGAAGAGCGCTTTTAATACCTCGCTACTTGCGGCGGAGTGCTTTATTTAAGCCTTATAGCTCTTCGTGATGTTGTCTCAATATATGCAATAAATTATCTATATCATCCGGTACAATGGCTTCCCATTCCGTGATTTGCCCAGTTCTTGGGTGAGTAAACGTTAGTTTCTGAGCGTGTAATGCTTGTCTGGGAAAGCTTACTAATATCTGTCCAGTAATCTGCTTGGTTTTCCTGGGTTTGCCACCATAAACCGGGTCACCTACCAATGGATGCCCAATGGAATTCATATGAACGCGTATCTGGTGAGTACGGCCTGTTTCAAGGCTACATTGGAGTAGCGTGCAGCCTTTAAGATTTTCGATAACTTGATAGTGGGTGCGTGCTGATTTGCCATTGGTTGTAACAGCCATTTTTGTACGATGTACTGGGTGTCGACCTATGGGTGCATCGATACTGCCATCCTGTTCAACTTCTCCCATAACCAGAGCGAGATAATCGCGTTTTACTGTGTGTTGCTGCAATTGGCGCACGAGGCTTGTTTGTGCTTCTATTGTTTTTGCAACAACCAATAAGCCACTGGTATCCTTGTCCAAGCGATGGACAATACCGGCGCGCGGTACATTCTCTACCTGAGGGGCATGATGCAACAAAGCATTTAACAAAGTACCTGCCCAATTACCATTGCCGGGATGAGTAACCAACCCTGCAGGCTTATTGATAACGATGAGCGTTTCATCTTCATGGATGATGCTCAGCTGAATATCCTCAGCGGCATGAACAGATTCAGTAGTAATATCCTGGAGTGAAATTTGGACATGCTCATTTCCCCACACTTTTTGCTTTGCAGTAGCCACCTGGCCATCGAGTGTGACTCGATTCTCAATAATCCAGGTTTGTAAGCGATTACGAGACCAATGCGGTAATAACTTTGCCAAGGCCTGATCGAGGCGAAAACCCATATAATCAACAGGAATCGTTAGGTCAATAGCACTATGTATTGATCCGCTGCGTACTGATGACGATGGCTTTACGCTATAATCATCAAATATATCTTCGTTTTTCACGGAATTTTTCATGTTACGTAGTTTAACTTTAATTTTGGTGTTATGGCTATCCGCATGTGGGTTACTGCCAGATCGTTCTACTGAAGATCAACAAGATTGGTCGGCAAATAAGTTCTATAGTGAAGCGAAAGTGAAATTGAATGATGGCAATTATTCTGCAGCTATCAAGCTCTATGAAACACTGGAAGCACGTTATCCTTATGGTCGAATAGCACAACAAGCACAGCTCGAAACCGCTTATGCGCATTATAAAAATGAAGAACCAGCTTCTGCAATTGCTGCAGCCGAAAGGTTTGTTAAACTACATCCCAATCATCCTAACGTAGATTACGCGTACTATATTAAAGGATTGGCAAGTTTTAATGATAATTGGGGAATGATGGGTTTTTTGATGAAAGGCCCACTAAAACAAGATATGAGTGAGCGCGATTCGAAAGCGTCTCGAGAGTCATTCGAGAATTTCAAGGAATTAATAACACGTTTTCCAGAGAGTAAATATGCACTGGACGCGAGGCAGCGCATGGCTTATTTACTTAATGCTGTCGCTATGAGTGAAATTCATACTGCACGCTACTATATGAAGCGAAAAGCTTATATTGCTGCAGCAAATCGAGCACAGAATGCAGTAAAAGAATATCCTCGCACCCCGGCTACTGAAGAAGCTCTATATATTATGATTAAAGCCTATGAAGCCTTAGAAATGTATGATTTACGGGATGATGCTGAGCGTGTGATGCGAATTAATTTTCCTGATAGTCACTTTCTCGCAGAATTACCAGAGGTGGGCAGTAAAGCATGGTGGGAATTCTGGAAATAGCTTAATATTCAAGAAATTATATTGTTCTAATGGTTGCCTAATGGTCTTTTAAGTGAATAGCTAGCACATCGCATCCAGCATGATATAAAACCTCTTTAGCGGTTGAGCCCATTAGTAGAGCAAGCCCATGGCGTTCATGCGAACCAACGATAATTAGATCGATTTGTTTCCGGGCGGCAAGCTGGGTAATTTCCTGCTGAGGTTCGCCCCAAATCATCCAGCGGCGTGTGGGCGCAATATCCAATTGATCGCTGATTTTTGTTAATTTGTTTTTCTCTGATTCGAGTAAATCATCGCTTGAATCTTCATCAAGCGGAATGACTGTACCATAAGGTGTGTCGGGCATGGGAATGTTATCCAATACATGGATGATGTGGAGATGTGCGTTAAATTTCTCTGCGAATGAACTTGCTCTGTGAGCGACATAATGACCATAATCAGAGAAGTCGATAGCGAGTAGAATATTTTGATAGTGATGCATCATTGGTTCCTTGAGGTTGAATCAGTAAACAAGAAAAATCTGTATTTTAAAATAAGACGATTATGCTAGCCACTTTATCATATCCTCGTGACTTGTATTACCAGTGATTCTTGATCTGTATAGTCAATTGCTATCATTCATCACGTCTATTCAGATATTCAGACAGAAATGCAATGATACGTTGTTCATATTCTTTACCTGCGTAACTATGCATATTGAAATGCCCGGCACCGGGAATAATCCATATTTGTTTAGGGGGTCTAGCTGCTGCATAAAGACGCTCGGTTTCTGATTGGGTCGTGTGAGCATCCTGTGTTCCAGAAATAAACAGTAGTGGTGAGTTAAGATCATTGAGTCGTGTGATAGGATTTAATTTATCCAATGATGTATCGAGGCAAAAGGATAATTGAGACAGCATGAGTGGTAGAAGCACAGATCCATAGCTGCCAAAATGAAGTTTTAGGCGATTATCAACAGCTTCTGCTAGAGTTGGGTGCAATGATTCTAGAATAATCGCATCTAATTTCAAATCCTGTTTGGCTAGTATAATAGCGGCGGCACCTAGAGAAACACCGATTGCACCTATTCGTTCCTGAGGGAAAGCTTCTCGCAGGAAAGTGATAGATGCTTCTACACTTTCGGATTCTCGCAGACCAAATGTGATTCTTTCGCCAACAGTCTCACCATGGGCCTGCAGATCAATGAGAAGTACGCTATAACCTTGATCTTTCAGGAGTCGAGCTCGACTCAGCATTTCAAGCCGGTTACTACGCATCGGATGTACCAACAATATGATTCCCCTGGTTGGTTTACCGTAAACCAACCAGGCATGTACGATAGATCCATTAAGGGAGGGAATCTGTACCGATTCAACAGGAAAATCTGCTGAAAGTGTGTTGACTGCACTGGGCGCCGGTCCGGTCAGAAGCGCACCAATTGCAAAGATACTTAGCGTGACCGCGATCATGGATGTCAGAATCTGAATTACTATTTTATGCACCATCGTTTCTAATAGACCTGAATATGAAAGATGAAATGGTAATGAATTAATTGGATCAAAGCGCTAGTTTTTCGGAAATGCTTGCATGTATGTATATTTAACAATGATGGTGCTGGTATGTAAGAAATTTCAGGTTTGTAATTTGCTGAATGGAAGTGACTATTAGTCTGGCAACATAATGCGTCACCGTTTTCGCGGTGACGCAGTTTATAAATGCTCTATAGGATGATTGAGTAAACAAAAAGCAAATTGATTAAGTAATCGATTTTTCGGCGTCAGCTTGCAGGATTGAATTTTCTTTTTATTAATATAATAGGTGAAGATGTGTGACTGATGTGCTTAATCTCGTTTAATAATCGTTAATCTGACTATCTATCTTAGACAGAGCTGCCAGATTATTTGGGAGTACTATGATAGAAAAATCGAGTCAAATCTTATTTACGGTGGGCGATCAATTAGGATATATCGTCGAAACATTTGATGCAGGATATGAGGTGCTCAAATATGTTTCTCCTATTTGATAAACAGTTTATTTCATCAGGTATTGTGATGTCAGGAGTGAATGGCATTAATATACTGAATAAGTTACTAAAGATTTCACAGACTGCTACTCGCACAATATTTATGATTGCTAAGGTATGGTTAGGCGAAATCGCAAAATGCATGAGATTGGGTGCAGTAGGTATGATCGGGAAACTACTCGATTCCGTGAAATTAGTCGCAAAGATCGAACAGAATGGGGGGACATTGTCATGAGCAATAAGGCACACTATGAGTTTCAGGAAAAAATGCGTTTGCTGCTAGCTTCATTTGCAGAAGAGTTACCGGATAGAATGAATGCAATTGAGGTCATGTGGAATAAGCTGCAAACGGAATGGGCTCCGAAAGATTTACAGGAACTTCATCGCTCAGTCTATAATTTGGTGGATACTGGCAGGGTACTGGGCTTCCCAGGACTCAGTATAGAAGCACGTGGATTGGAGCAAATTCTCAAAAGTTTAATGCAAAAAGAAGTTTCGGCAGACACTCTACAGTCGACTGGAATTTCACAGCACATCCTTGAGCTGAAAAGAATTGTAGTGGAGAAGAATCCGATTTTGGCAAAAGATATCATCCCGGCTGTTATTAATGAAGATATATTATTTTTATCAAGCGCTCATCCTTCTAATCTGATTTTCGTGGTAAATGATGATGTCGAAGCAGCGCAGGAACTTGCGTTGCAGTTACGTTATTATGGCTATGAAGTGGAGGTATTTAATCATTTAAATAAATTCCAGGCCGCCATCATGAATAACTCCAATGCTATTGTTCTG
>JAMXAE010000178.1 GCA_024281695.1 Nitrosomonas sp.
AGCAATTTATGGATAATTTAACCGCTTTTGAAAATCTCGTGAAAAAGGATGAGATTTTCCCGCCGATCACAGAAACGGACAGTGACCTTCAGCCTATCATCGACGCCATTAATGTAGAAAGTGAAGCTGCGCCCATTGAGCGTGCGGTACAAGCTTTATTGGCTCAAAAAGAATCTGCTGCTGATCTGCCCAAGATTTCGATGGAAGCGACACCATTGCCTGAAGATCAAATCAATATCTTTATGCCAATTAGGCATGATCCCTATATTGATCGTATATTGTTGATCAAAGATCGGGGAGCCTTTGATCTACCATTACTCAATTATGGCCCCACGTATGAAAAAGTCGCTTATATTGAGCGAGTCTTGGGCCGTTCTGAACAGTACGCACAAAATATCGCGGGTGAGATCATCAAAGACATGGAAATGGCGACACATTATCCACCGATCATATACAACATTCCCAGTGGCGCAGAGATTGCCTTGATTGTGCATGACCTCATAGCAACGGTAACACATAAGAAAAATGAGCAGGCAAGTGGGGGAGCAGGGGGCGATATATTGCCACCCCCTATTGATTAACGCTTAAAACTCAATATCGAGTCACTACTAGATTCAATGCCCATATTTTCACCGGACCTGGACAAAATCTGAACGTTTTAGCTATCCAGAATATTAGGGGCGATGCAAAATTTATATTGATCAGGTAAGTTCTACTTGATAATCCTATTCAAATTCATCATAATAGTGGATCATGGCTTAGGGAATGGCTAAATGACAAGAATTTGGAATCACCGCAATCTATCGCGGCTAATTTTATTATGCGTATTGTCCGCACTGCTCGCGCTTTCATCTGGTTGTTGCATGAACAAATCGC
The DNA here is from genome assembly GCA_024281695.1 of Nitrosomonas sp. GTDB lineage: Bacteria > Pseudomonadota > Gammaproteobacteria > Burkholderiales > Nitrosomonadaceae > Nitrosomonas. Next base: position 877 of record JAMXAE010000178.1, read on the forward strand.
CATATTACGTCCAACCTGCGTGCCCAGTTCATAAAAACCTTAATTGTCCTATTTGCCCTGATCAAGAGCCCTGCAGTAAGTCACGTCAATTGGCCTTGATCAGTTATTTACATATGCATGGCGTTGAAGTGATTAATGTCGGTGAAGATTTCCGCGTGATTATCCCTTCTGATTTGTTATTCAAGCCTTATTCAGCAAACTTTAATTGTGATTATCTCCCAGTGATTGATGGTTTGGCGAAACTTATGTGGTGTTTTGATAAAATTGACGGCATGGTTGCAGGCTTTACTGATTGTTGTGGAGAAGATCAACGAAATCTCATGTTATCACAACTTCAAGCTGAAAATGTCGCAAAATATCTGTGGCGACAAGGGGTAGATACAAGACTACTGCATTCTAGAGGTTTTGGTGTGGAATATCCGATTGCGCGCCAATCTTTAAAGAATTTATATGGTCGTGCACGAAATCGTCGAATCGAAATTCTATTTCGACATATTCCCGCGCGACGAACGCACTAACTTGTAAGGACGGTCTAGAGTGAGCTATAGTGACTTGAACGTTGATCGACTGAGTATCAGGAGCATGAATGCCAGACGATATATTTGAGGTCATCAAATCTCGACATAATTATTATCGAGATAATTATCGACGACTGGTCGTAGTTTTAATTGTATTGCTGGCGATCAATGGAATATTGATAGGCGTGATTTGTTATCAGTTCGCAACAATGCCAGATCCGGATTGCTTTGCAACAACGGCGGATGGACGTATTATTCCAATTCAGCCGTTGAACCAATAATGGCTAGGAGAATCTTGAATGGAGAAATCAATGCCTGAACAAGCATCAGAAGCAGTTTTGCTGCGTGATGGCTATTATCGCGATAGTTATAGCAAAATTTTAATTGCAGTATTATTACTATTGGTTTTAAACGGCCTGCTGATTTTCGTCATTATTTACCAACATTACTCTCAACCAGAGCCCAAATATTTTGCAACCAGTACCGACGGACGTATAACTCCCATTTATCCCTTAAGTCGTCCAGTCGTTGCAGCTTCTGCATTACTCCAATGGGCTAACCAAGCAGCAGTTGCAGCTTATAGTTATAATTTCGCCAATTATCGTCAGGCATTACAAGAAGCGTCAGAATATTTTACGCCCAATGGATGGGCGGATTTTCAAACGGCGTTGAAAACATCTGGAAACTTAGAGACTGTTATCGCAAAAAAATTAGTGGTTTCTGCTGTTGCTACTGGGGCGCCGGTGATCATTGAACAAGGATTGTTGCGTGGAAGTTATGCATGGAAAGTACAGATGCCGATTCTAGTGACTTATGAAAGTGCGAATACCAGTATTCAAGATACCCAAATTGTGACTTTGTTAATTACACGGGTATCGCCACTTGAAGTGCCTAAAGGTATCGCAATATCTCAATACATTTCAGCGCCAGCGGGTGGTGAATCGGTAGTGGGTAAATAATGAGCAAGGATTTATAGGATGATGAAAATACGACAACGCTTATTAGTAGGATTATTAACGCTGAGCACCTTACCTGTTTTTGCGCAGCAGCCCGCTGCGGGCGAACCTGATTTAGCTTCTCAGTTGGCACGACTTAATCAGGCAGTGAAAGGGACTGGGAATTCCATTATTAAACCTCAAGTGAATCCGCTCACAACCCCTTCATTAGCGCCAGCCGAAGGCGCTCAAACTACAGCGCCTAATACTCAATCTATTGCTGGAGCTTTGAGTGCTGCAGAAAACCAAAAAGCACTACCTCCAGATGTTCAAAGGCAATTGCAAGCCGTTGTTGCACAAGGTGGCATACAGGCGTCAAGTGTAGCACCAAAGCCCGTGGAAGATATTACATTGCGTGATGATGCTTTTATTGGAATGACGAGGGAGCAATTACCTTTATCACCAGATCAGATTAAGTCACTGAAGGAAATGTTTACTGAAGTACAACGCGCACAAGCTGCCGATTCAGGTACTCCTCCAAAACCAACATCAACGATGATTAAATTAAATCTTTCTCACGGAGCAACACCACCTGTGATTCGTTTGCAAGCGGGGTTTGTAAGCTCATTAGTGTTTTTAGATGCAGGTGGTTCTCCTTGGCCAGTGAAAGCGTATGACCTTGGCGATCCACGCGCGTTTAACATACAGTGGAACAAAAAAAGTAATACCTTGATGGTTCAGGCTGTTTCACAATATAAAGTTGGTAACTTGGCTGTTATTTTAGATGGTCTGAGTACCCCAATTATGATTACATTAATTCCTGGTCAAAATGCAGTTGATTATAGAGTGGATCTTTACGTTCCAGAAATCGGACCAAACACTTCAATTAGTCAATCATCACTTCCAGGTAAATCGGATCCTCAATTATTAAATGTCCTTAATGGCGTTTCTCCTCCTGGTGCTCGAGAACTTGAAGTGTCGGGTGGCGAAGCGCAAATTTGGAAATATCAAGGAAAATTATTTGTCAGAACTCGCATGACAATATTGTCACCAGGATGGATCTCGCATTTGCGAAGCGCCGATGGGATGCAAGCATATCACTTGAATAAAGCAGCAGTGATACTCGCTTCACAAAACGGTAAAATGCTTAAACTAATCGTCAAAGGACTTTAGGATGGCTACAACGAATAAAGGTGAAGGTCTAGCATCTGCAGGAAGCTCTAAGTTTCGTGCAGTATTGATATTATTGGTCATATTGGCATTCATCATTGCATTATATGTGTATTTTTTCCAGATTCGAACTTCCAAGACTGTGGAAACAGGCGCAATTATTTCAGCCGCTAAAAACATTAATTCCATTCCAGGAAGTGAAGAAGCAACACCTGAATTTGTGAAATTATTGACGGAAGAAAATATACGTAAAGCTAAAGAAGCTGAAGCCAAAGGTCAGAGTTCAATTGCGACAGTTGTGCGACCCACCTTTAAAGGCGCCAGTGATTTTGATTCTGTTGGTGGAGCCAAGAAAGGGTGTAGCATCGATGAATTACATCGTGCAAAAGAAGCGGGTGTCTCCGCATTTGAATTACGTTGCCGAGGATGTCCAGCTTCTGCATTACGTGCTGCGGGATATTCCGCAGGTGAATTAGCAGCGGCAGGTTTTTCTGCAAAAGATTTAAAAGACGCAGGATTCAGCGCAAAAGAATTGAGAGATGCGGGATTCACAGCGAAAGATTTGAAAGATGCAGGATATAGTGTCGATGAATTAGCCAAAGCAGGATTTTCGGCAAGTGAATTAAGTACTGCAGGATTTACACCTGATGAACTTCGATTTGCAGGTTTTACTAAAGCAGATTTAGAAGCAGCAGGTATTGGTGTCGGAACGCCACCCAATATGCCAAAAAATTGTGATCCTGATGGTTTACGTAAAGCCCATGATTCAGGTATTACAGCGGCGCAACTTCGTAAACTTGGTTGTGGCGCATCAGCATTAAAAACAGCCGGATTTACTGCTCAAGAATTAAGAGCCTCCGGCATTAGTGCTGAGCAGTTAAAGGCAGCAGGGTTTTCAGCAACCGAATTAAAAGCAGCGGGTTTTACTGCGGCGGAACTTGCTAAAGCTGGTTTTACAGCGAAAGAAATCAAGGAGGGAGGGTATACTGCTGATCAATTGAAGCAAGCAGGTTTTACCGCGGAAGAATTAAAAGCAGCAGGTTTTACCAAAGATGACTTACAAAAAGCAGGATTTACCGAAGGCGAATTGGCGCGTGCTGGATTTGAAGCGAAGCCTGTAACAAAAGATATGGAGTTGTGTGATCCTGCTACATTGAAGAAAATGAAAGAACGCAATGTCAAACTGTCGGCATTTAAAGATTTGGGATGTCCTGAAAAGGCATTTACCGATGCAGGTTTTACCGCGACTGAAATAGCGGCTATCACAAAGGCAAAACAACAATGTGAACCAGAAATGTTGAAAAGCATGAAAGCTCGCCGTGCTAAAGCTTATGAATATACTGAGTTAGGTTGTTCAGATTCGGCCTTAGCGACTGCAGGTTTTACCGCTGCAGAAATTGAGGCAATTGCTAGAGCAAAACAACAATGTGAACCAGGTGTATTAAAGAGCATGAAAGCAAGAAATGCAGCAGCTAGTGAGTACAATGATCTTGGTTGTTCAGATGTTGCTTTAGCGAATGCTGGATTTACAGCAGCAGAAATTGATGCTATTGGTAAGGCTAAATATGGTCTTGCTAGTGAAGAGGTATCTAAGCTTGAAGCGATCAGAAGACAGCGCGAAGCTGCACTTACCAAACAAGAACGACAAGATGAACTACAAAAATTAAAAGATAATATGAAAAATACTTCACAAGACTTATTTGGTGCATGGGCTCCTCCAGCAAAACAAACGTATGTTGAAGCGGATGAGAAAAAGCCAACCGCCGGTGGAACAACAGGATCCGAACCAACAGGTGTGTCCGGGCAGTCAACTCCGACTACTACCGTCGCTGGAAAAACTGGAAATACTCCTGAGTTGGCTCCAGGTACGTTCATTCCTATTAAAGCCGGTAATATCATGTTTGCGATATTAGATACCGGAATTAATTCAGATGAAATCAGCCCTATCTTAGCCACAATCGTTTCAGGGAAATTAAAAGGCTCAAAATTAGTTGGAAATTTCTCAGCTGAAGGCAAGAAAGTCTTGCTGACATTTAGTCTGATGGGTGTGCCTTGGTTAGATACGAGTCTTAAAGTCACTGCAGTTGCGATTGATCCAGACACTGCACGTACTGCGCTCGCGAGTAATGTCGACAACCATTATATGGTGAGATTTGGGTCATTATTTGCTTCTTCTTTCCTCAGTGGGTTTGCCGATGCAGTCTCCAGTTCTGGTAGTACAAAGTCAGCAACACCAGCCGGTGTGACAACAACGATGCCTATTTTGAGTACAAAAGATAAGTTTATCGTTGCAATAGGAAAAGTGGGTACTGAGTACTCGAAGGTGCTGGGCGATAGCTTTAAAACTAAACCAACGATTACTGTTAAAGCGGGCTCGCCAGTGGGATTGTTGTTCATGAATGATACTCAGGTGCCATTACCCACCGAAGCCATGGAAAACTAGCAAATGT
>JAMXAE010000179.1 GCA_024281695.1 Nitrosomonas sp.
ATTTTCCATTTCAGGATGAAAACATATGATCATTGTTATTTCACCGGCAAAAACACTGGATTTTGAAACGCCTCCGATGATACAAACGCATACGCAACCGGATTTTCTTGACGATTCGGCGACACTGATCGGCGAGCTGAGAAAACTGGAGCCGGATCAGATCGGCGCCATGATGTCGATCAGTTCCAAATTGGCAACGCTTAATTCAAACCGCTACTTTGCCTGGAAGCGCCCGTTTACACTGAGAAATTCCAAGCAAGCGATTCTCGCGTTCAAAGGCGATGTCTACATCGGGCTCGACGCCGGCACGATGTCTGCGAACGAACTGGGATTCGCGCAAGATCATTTGCGCATTTTGTCGGGATTGTACGGCGTGCTGCGTCCACTGGATTTGATGCAACCTTACCGGCTGGAAATGGGTACGTCATTTGAGAATTCTCGCGGCAATAATCTATACGAATTCTGGGGCGATAAGATTACCCAGGCATTGAACTGGGAGATGGAAAAACAGCAAGATAATGCTTTAATCAATTTGGCGTCGAATGAGTATTTTCATTCGATTCAAATAGATAAACTAAAGGCGCGCATCATTACGCCGGTATTTAAAGACGAGAAAAACGGCGTGTATAAAATCATCAGCTTCTTTGCCAAAAAAGCGCGCGGCATGATGAGCCGCTATATCATCCAGCACAAACTGACCGCCCCGGAAGCCATTAAAAATTTTGACGTTGCGGGCTACCGGTATAGCGCGAAAGCTAGTAAAGAAAATGAATGGGTTTTCATGCGCCCCGAATCGAAATCAGCGTAGCTCGTTTGTTATCGTGCGATGAATGAATCCAACGTAATCGCATGGGCAAAGCATTATGTTGCTTTATCCAATGCACACGAACTGACACCGATAAAATTCTTGTTCATTGCCGAAGCGGCCTATTGCTCCGCTTATTTCGGCGAATATCGGGGCAGCAATGCCATTCACGCTATGATGCAGAGTTTTTTCAACCGTTTCCCCGATGCGCATTGGGAAGTGCCGGAATACCGCAGCATTGGCGATGATGCGGTGGAATTTACGTTTATAATGACCGGCATGGATGTTTCGTCCGGTGAGCGCGTGAAAAGGCATGGATTGGAACGTATTTACTTTAACCGGGATGGATTCATCAAACGCATTGAGGTTTGCAAGCCGGATGAATAGGTGGCGCATATTCCGGTACGACGGTATTTATTCATAACCAAGCAAAAGGGAGCGCAAGATGATTAAAAAACTTTTTTGGGTTTTATGCATGTGTGCTGTTTTCAGCAGCAAAAGCTGGGCGCTGGATATTTTGTATTATGCCAATACCGATGGCAGTGTACGGGGTATTGACGTTGCAACCGGGGATGAGGTTGCCGTCATTCCATCGACGGCTTTTAGTGGCGCCATTGTCGGCGCTGCCAGGGAATTCGCGATTGACCCCGAAAATCGCATGCTTTGGTATACCGCGACCGACAATGCGGTTTATTCGCTCTATTTAGATACACATGCGGCGGGCCCGTCCATTCCAAGCAATCTCCTGTCGGGTGCCATCATTGGAGGCGAGCGCCATATATTCATCGATTATTCACGCCGGCATTTGTTGTTAACCACGACCAGTGGCGCTATACAGCGATTCGATTTGAGTACTTTGAATGAAGTAAGTGAAATACCCGCATCTTTCTTCACCGACGGCAATATCGGCGCTTTCCGCCACTTAGCCAGCGACGGACGTACCGGTAACATTTGGTATGCCGCCACTGACGGATCGTTCCGGGAATTCAACCCGGATAGTCTGACGCACACCGGGCGGAATATTTCTTTTGCGGCGCAATACGGTGCCGATCCGGGCGCCTACCGCCATTTTGTGATAGATCCGAGCCGTGATTTGCTGCTATATGCCGTTACGGATGGCAGTATTGCCACCGTTCCTCTGTCTTCTTTAATACGCGGCACAATTATTTTGGAATCTAACGTCTTTATCGGCGCCAATCCGGGCGCCGGACGCATCATCAGCTACGACATTGCTGCCGCAACAGGCGGAGATAACGGTGCTGCGTCGTTTGCATCAAATTATTTGCATTTGCCCTTTTTGACACTGGATGCAAGCACCTTATCAGTGACACTCCGGTTTGACGCCGAACAAAACTTGTTCATTTACGAATACCATGAAGCCACGAGCGCAACCATTGCCGAACCGGCCACATTCAGCTTCGCGACCGGATTATTAACCGTTCCGAACGTTATCTACCAAGGAAATGGTTATCATGCGACGTTAAAACAAATTCCCGGTACGCTGAATTTTGTTCTGGAAAGTGTCGGGGCGCATTAGCTAATGTTTCGTGGGTTCGTGCATGGCAAGAAGCGCGGTTTGCAGAAGCACGGTTTTAGAATTTTTGTTAAAACTTTCCGGTTTGGATTAATACCATGAAAATAACTACAGATATATATCTTGGGGATAGTAGGGAGCAATTAAAATTATTGCCCAATAATTCTGTTGATCTCATTGTTACCTCGCCTCCTTATGCGGATCAAAGAAAAAATACCTACGGCGGTATTCATCATGAAAAATATGTGGAGTGGTTTCTGCCGATTTCGTAACAACTTTTACGTGTTCTAAAACCTACAGCAACATTTCTTTTAAATCTCAAGGAAAAAGTAGTTGGTGGCGAGCGTAATACCTATGTGATCGAGCTTATTCTGGAAATGCGCAAGCAGGGTTGGCTATGGACTGAAGAATTTATCTGGCACAAAAAGAATTGCTATCCTGGAAAATGGCCGAATCGATTTCGCGATGCGTGGGAACGGCTGCTCCAGTTTAATAAAAATAGAAAATTTAATATGTATCAGGAAGAAGTTATGGTTCCAATGGGTGATTGGGCGCAATCCAGACTGAAGAATCTATCCGAAACGGATAGAATTCGTGACAATTCCAAGGTGGGTAGCGGGTTCGGCAAGAATATTTCCAATTGGCTTGAACGTGATAAAGCCTATCCGGCTAATGTGTTGCATTTGGCGACCGAATGCAATAACAAAAATCACAGCGCGGCTTTTCCTGAGGAATTGCCCGAATGGTTCATTAAACTTTTTACTGTTGAGAATGATACGGTTCTGGATCCATTTATGGGCTCAGGGACAACGCTTTTTGTTGCTAACCGGATGAGGCGAAACTCGGTAGGTATTGATATTGTTCCCGAGTACTGCGAAATGGTGAGAAAGCAATTACAACCCGTTGAATTATTTCTTCTCGAGCCGGAGATGGTTTATGAAACCGCTAAATCTAAAAGACGTAACGTGTTACGTTGAAAAGAATATTGGGATTTTTCATCAAAAACGTATTCAGAGCCTCGACAAATTAAAGCTTTCTCAAGTTCTTAAACGCAAGAACCCTTATCTTTTCAGGGCAAAAAATGTATTGACCGCTGAGCAAATAATCAAGGGCCTTGTAGATGCGCATATTTCATCAAACGAAGAAACCATTTTCGGCGACTGGCTGGAAGGCTTGGCTATTTTTATTAACAACAAAGTCTACGAAGGATGGAAATCCGGGATTACGGGTATCGATCTTGAATTTGATCATAACGGGGTGAGAAATATTGTAACGATTAAGTCGGGGCCGAATTGGGGTAATAGTTCGCAAATCGCCAAAATGACGGCGGATTTCAAAACAGCTCAGAGAGCATTGCGGACAAGTAATTCGCAGTTGAGCATTATTGCTGTGAATGGTTGTTGTTACGGCAAGGATAGCGAGCCGGACAAAGGTGATTATTTTAAGTTTTGTGGCCAGCGATTCTGGGAGTTTGTCTCCGGAGACGATCAGTTATTCACGGAAATTATCGAACCGTTAGGGTATGACGCGAAAGAAAAAAATGATGACTTTGCTAAATCGTATGCGCAAATGATTAACAAATTTACCAGGGAATTCTCAAATGATTTTTGTAAAACCAATGGTGAAATCGATTGGGATAAGTTGGTTCGTTTTAACTCAGGGATTTGACGAAATATTTCTCTAAAACAAAAGACAGGATAGGACAAAGTGAGGACAAAAATACTATTCTGTTTTTATATCTTTGGAAGTATAGTGCGCAACACGCTGTCCCCAATTCAATACAAATTAAGGTAAGGAGTTATAATGAAAAACTTTTACAAATTTATCGTTGGTAGTTTACTGGCATCTCCAATGATTGCATCCGCAGCAGTCGATCTGGTAACAAACGGCAGCTTTGAAGCCGACCCGCAATCGAACGGAAGCTGGGAAGCTGGAATACCTACAGTTCGTTAACGGGATGGACGGGAAGCCCGGACATAGAGCTGCGCAATAACGTTGCCGGAACGGCATTTGACGGTGTTAATTTCGTTGAATTGGATACTTACGGTAACAGTTCCATGTCGCAATTGCTGGTTGGCTCTCCGGGATTATATCAACTCAGTTTTTGGTATTCCGCTCGTCCGGGAACAGGGGCGACTAACGACATTACTTTTACATTCGACGGCTCATCGCCGGTAACGCTATTGAATGGGGTTAGTGGGGGTGCCGCACATAATTGGCAACAATACACGACACTTGTCAACTTCGATGGTAACGGTCTGCTGACTTTTAGCGCAACCGGCATCAGCGATACTTATGGCGGTTCGTTGGATATGATTTCATTTACCAGTCCTGTCCCGGAGCCTGAGACTTATGCGATGCTGCTTGTCGGCTTGAGCTTATTGGGTTTCTCGGCACGTAAACAAAGAGCTTTGTAAATAATATTTTCCAAGAACAAAAAAGGAGCCATAAGGCTCCTTTTTTGTTTGTCATGTATTTTCAGAAAAGCCGCGCCCCGAAGCATTCAAAATAGTATTGATCGATTTCTGTTCGAGTAAACTGATGATTCTGTCCGCCGCGATGGGCGATTTTCAATGCTCCCATCAGTGAGCCTAATTGTCCGGCTGTTTGCCAATCCAAACCTTTGACGATGCCATACAGCAATCCGGCGCGATAGGCGTCGCCACAACCGGTCGGGTCGACGATTTCTTTAGGCTTGACGCTGGGAATTGCGAATTGGTTACCGCCGGCATAGATAATGGAACCTTGTGCACCTAAGGTGACAATCAGTGCCTTGGCTTTTTGGGCCAACGATTCAAGACTGAGACCGGTACGTTCTTGCAGCAACTGGCCCTCGTAGTCGTTGACAGCGATATAGTCTGCTTTATCGATGAAGCCTAACAGCTCTTCACCGTTGTACATGGGCAATCCCTGACCCGGATCGAAAACAAACGGAATACCTGCCTCATGAAACTCCCGTGCATGTTGCATCATGCCGTCACGCCCATCGGGAGCAATGATGCCCAAACGAATGCCTTGTGTATCTTTCACCGAATTGAGATGCGAGAAATTCATCGCACCGGGATGGAAAGCCGTGATCTGGTTATCCGCCAGATCGGTGGTAATGAACGCTTGCGCAGTAAACGTTTCAGGTACATGTTTTACATGTTGCTGCGTTAAATTCAATTGCTCGAATCTTGCTGAATAAGGCGCGTAATCGTCACCGACCGTTGCCATCATCACCGGTTCACCGCCAAGCATTTTTAGATTATAAGCGATATTGCTCGCACAGCCGCCGAATTCCCGGCGCATCTCGGGCACCAGAAAAGCGACATTCAATACGTGAATTTTGTCCGGCAGGATGTGATTCTTAAAATGATCCGGAAAGACCATGATATTGTCGTAAGCGATAGAACCGCAAATCAGTGTACGCATGTCAATTTAAATTGAGAGAAAATCCGCAGGCAGGCTATGTAGGGAAATACATTTTTGATAAGTTCGTGACGATCCAACTTAGTCCATCATCACGAACTTATGTTACATCTTTCAGGCGCTTGGCTTCCAGGCCAAATCCAATTCACGTGCGGCCTTAACGTCGTCCAATTTGCGTACCGGCATGGTATG
>JAMXAE010000180.1 GCA_024281695.1 Nitrosomonas sp.
GCTTCATAAAAATAACCCTATCGCCTCTTCCTTTTACAACAAAATCTCTAATGGAGTTAAATTCACATAGTAATGCCTTATCACGGCCCAGAAAGAAAGCTAAAGAATTAAAAGCTATCTTATAGATCCCCCGCCTAAATTTCTTATTCATAGCAAACTTAACATCATAGCTAATTTTTGTAATCTTATTATCTGTTTGAAATTTGGCATTAATGTGTCTTTCTGCTCCCTTAAAAGGAATCAATGGATTTCCTAAAGGATCCAGTACGCTACCTGGGCCCATATTCACTGCCATAAATTTCCCTTCAGATCCATATCCAGCAGATAAATTGCCTCGGCTTTTTATGCTTGGTAATTTGTTATGTTTTCTTTTTACCCCAGCTTGGAATAAGCAAAAATCAAAATCGTCAATTACAGCCCGATCAAGATAAGCAAGTTTATTATTACAACTTCGACAGACAGTCCCATCTTTAAAGGTGAGTTCTTGTGGACAACCTAATGCTTCAGGAATTATGTGTTCTTCCGCAGTGTCTTGATTTGGATGTAAACACCAGATACATTTTTCCATTCAAATATCCAGTTAGAACAGTATTAATTTAGCAACATAATTCAATCTAATCATCCACAACCCCCTGCCCCGGAAACAACACGTCCGTAAACCCAAACAAACGAAAATCCTTGATACGCATCGGATAAAGTATCCCCTGCAAATGGTCGCATTCATGCTGCACCACACGCGCATGAAAACCGCTGACGGTGCGGTCAATTGCTGTGCCGTATTGATCCACGCCTTGGTAGCGCAATTGCGCGTAGCGCGGCACCATGCCGCGCATGCCGGGTACGCTGAGGCAGCCTTCCCAGCCGTCTTCTTGCTCCTCGGATAATGGCGTCAATTTCGGATTGAGCAGAACCGTAAAAGGCACTTCGTCAGCATCGGGATAGCGCTGATTCTTTTCAAACCCGAAAATCACCACTTGCAAGCTCACGCCGATCTGCGGCGCGGCTAGGCCTGCACCATTCAAATGCGCCATCGTGTCCTGCATATCCTGAATCAGTGCGTGCAGTTCAGAAGTATCGAATTGATCGACGGGTTTAGCCACTTCGAGCAATACGGGCTCGCCCATTTTCAGTACCGGTTTAATCGCCATGACAACTCACCACATGTTCCAAAATATTTCTAACCCCCACCATCGCTTGTTCCAACACGGCATAGATCTCCGTAAGCGGGATTGCATTTACGTTAGTGCCGCGTCCGGCGGCATAATTGGCGACCACGGCAATGGCAGCGTAATTTAATCCCAATTCCCGTGCCAGCGCGGCTTCCGGCATGCCGGTCATACCGACCATATCCGCGCCATCGCGTTCCAGCCGGTTGATTTCAGCGGCCGTTTCAAGCCGAGGTCCCTCTGTCGCTGCATAAACACCGCCATCAATAATTGCTTCATTGGCATTACTCGCTGCTTTTAGCAGCAATGCCCGAGTTTTCTGGCAATACGGCAGGGTAAAGTCAATATGTGTCACGCGTTGATCCGTTTTGTCAAAATAGGTGAAATTGCGTCCATGCGTGTAATCAATAATCTGATCCGGAACCACCAGCCGGCCCGGCGCCAGATCGGCGCGGATACCGCCCACCGAGGCCACGGCGATGACATGCGACGGCTTCAATGAGTGCAGTGCCCACAAATTCGCACGATAATTGACCGCATGCGGCGGTATCGTGTGGCCGTGCCCGTGCCGCGCCAGAAAAACAATGTCTTCATTTTTCATTTTACCGAACGTCAACGGCCCCGAAGGTTCACCGTACGGCGTGCGTATAATCTGCCGGTGTGATATTTCGAGGCAGGATAATTGCGTCATTCCGCTGCCGCCAATAATTGCAAACATGGTTCTCCCGTTTCAATCTTTTACTGCATAAATCGCCGGCAAATTCCGCCACGCGCCGTGAATATCCATGCCAAAACCGAATACATAACGATCCGGCACCGTCAATCCGACAAAATCGGCTTTAAATGGTTTGGGCTTGCTCGTTTCTTTCTCTGTCAGCACCGCACTATAAAATGCCTTCGCGCCATTTGCCAACACTTTGTCACGAATGGCAGCCAATGTAACTCCTTCATCCAGAATATCATCCAGCACCAGCACCACCCGGCCGTGCATATTTTCCTTGGGCTCGGCTTGCCAGTGAATGGCTCCGCCAGTTAATGCTTTGTGGTAGCGCGTCAAATGCAAATAATCGAAATCCAGCGGAAATCCCAGCAGCGGCAGCAATTGTCCGGTAAACACTACGGCACCGCCCATCACACACAGAACCAGGGGTTGCTGATGCGATAAAACTTGCGTGATATCCGCAGCCAGTCGGTGAACCGTTTCTGATACTACTTGCGCCGAGTGAATAATTTCAGCGGAATCCAGGATCCGCTGTGTTTGTTGAAGAGTCAGCATAGAAAATAAGAGGTCATTGAAATGGTACGGATAACTCGATTTGCCATAACCTCTAATAGATTAATTCTTCCTGAGTGATTTTTTTCACTGTCAGTTCCTTTAAACATGGTTAGTCTTTATTATGCCTTTAAATTGTTATAAGTTAAGCTCGTTCGGAATTTTCCCAAATTGATAACGGAGAACAAAATGTATCTATCCGCAATTTTTCTACGTATCGTTGCAATCACTTTATTATTGACGAATTCTGCTTTTTCGCAAGATTCTGTTATTACCGAATCTGAGCACCCAGTATATAAAGATGGGAAACTGACTATTCCTCGCGTCGATACCGATTTACAAGCGGGCAATTTTCAGGATGCAACGTTTTTCTTCGATCGTGCAACGAATGCGTGGCAACTATTGGATTATCGAGAGACCCTGCTCATTCCGGGGCAAAGCCCCTATTTGGATACCGTAGAAGCCATCGTCACCGATTCGATACCCGTCCAGGTATTTCTAAAAATCAGTGGAAACCTTCCTACTCCTTGTAGTCGATTTGGACAAATCAATCAGCGCCTGAAAATCAATAAATTTGAAGTTACCATGCACGTTGCTTCGTCTCTTCTCAGCACATCTTGCATACAAGTACTGGAGCCTTTTGTAAAAATCATCCCGTTAGAGGTATTTGGTCTCTCAGCAGGAACTTATGAATACAGTGTCAATGGCGAATATTCCGGAACATTTAGTTTGACGACAAATAACACCTTTCCAATAAATTAATCAAATTGCGATAGCAAGGATTATTGCATAAGTGTCAATAATCCTTCTTCATCGAGAATACGTACTCCCAAACTGACGGCTTTATCGTATTTACTACCGGAATCGGTTCCTACCACCACATAATCCGTTTTTTTGGAAACACTGCCGCTGACTTTTCCACCCAGCGCTTCAATTTTCTCTTTGGCTTCCTCGCGGCTCATCGTTGGCAAAGTGCCTGTCAATACAAATGTTTTTCCGCTGAATGGCGCAGCTTCAAGCATAAGCACAGATTTACCTTCGTGCTCTTCCCAATGTACGCCGCAAGCGCGAAGCTGTTCAATGACTTCGCGGTTATGCGCTTCGGCAAAAAAATCCACAAGGCTTTGCGCCACCACCGGACCAATATCCGGAATTTGCTGTAATCGCTCGCTATTGGCTTCGATCAAGCGATCTAGCTTGCCAAGGTGTGTAGCTAATTCTTTGGCAGTTGCTTCCCCGACATTGCGGATACCCAGCGCATAAATAAATCTCGCTAGCGTGGTGTGTTTGCTTTTTTCAATTGCCTGTAAAATGTTGTTCGCCGATTTATCCGCCATACGTTCCAAATTGGCCAACGCAGTTATTCCCAATTTATACAGATCCGCCGGCGTGTGCACAATGGCATTGTCGACCATTTGATCGACCAGTTTATCTCCCAACCCTTCAATATCCAGCGCACGTCTGGATGCGAAATGCAAAATGGCTTGTTTGCGCTGGGCTGGACAGAATAATCCACCCGTACAACGCGATACCGCTTCTTCCGGAAGTCGCACTGCTTTGGCACCACACACCGGGCAGTGATCCGGGATAGTAAACACACGGGCGTCAAATGGTCGTTTGTCCAGCACGACTGACACCACTTCCGGTATCACATCGCCAGCACGGCGCACAATCACGGTATCGCCGATGCGTACATCCTTGCGTTCGATCTCATCTGCGTTATGCAAAGTGGCATTGGTCACGGTTACGCCACCGACAAATACCGGTTTTAAGCGTGCAACCGGTGTCAAAGCACCCGTTCTACCGACTTGCACATCGATATCCAATAACTGAGTGATGGCTTCCTGTGCTGGGAATTTATGCGCGATGGCAAAACGCGGCGCGCGCGACACAAAACCCAATTGCTCTTGTTGCGATAGTGAGTTGACTTTATACACCACACCATCAATCGCATAGGGCAACTGATCGCGCTTTGCGCCGATCGTTCGATAATAAGTTAACAATGCTTGTAGTCCAGTTACCACCTGACATTCTTTGGCAATCGGAAAGTGTAGTGAAGCCAAATAGTTCATTACATCGCTGTGTTTATCCTTCGGCATCTGTGAGTCTTCATTGCGTCCCACGCCATACGCGAAAAAAGTCAACCGGCGGTGTGCGGTAATGGCTGGATCCAATTGTCGCAGCGATCCCGCCGCTGCATTCCGCGGATTGGCAAATTCTTTTTCACCTTTGGTTAACTGCCGTTGGTTCAATGCCAGAAAATCCGCTTTCAGCATCAGTACTTCGCCTCTGACTTCGAGTAATGTGGGTGGTTGCTTACCGGGCAGAGACAAGGGGATCGATTTAATCGTTTTCAGGTTTACAGTGATGTCTTCACCGATATTGCCATCGCCACGTGTTGCACCTGTTTTAAGCATGCCGCCTTCATAACACAAACTGATCGCCAATCCGTCAAATTTTGGTTCGACCGCATATTCTACACAATCAATGGACAATCCTTCACAGATGCGCCGATTGAATGCCTCCACTTCTGCATCATCAAATGCATTATTCAGCGACAGCATGGCTATACGGTGGGTAATTTGCGTGAATGCTTTAAGCGGTGCGGCACCGACGCGTTGTGTCGGTGAATCCGCTGTGATTAGTTGCGGATAATTTTGTTCAATGCGTTGCAATTCGCGAAAAAGCTGATCGAATTCAGCATCGAGAATGGTCGGATTATCCAGCACATAATACCGGTAATTATGGAGTTCAATATCAGCACGTAATGCCTCTAATTGCAGTTTTATTTTGTCAATATGTTCATTCATGCTTTATAACTGTATGCCGATTGATTATCATGTAGAGAAACGCGATCATTACCACAGGATGAAATATTCTATTTGATGGCATAAGCGGAATTTATTAACTTAATAGCTTACTGCATTTTTTCAGCCGCCTTAACATAAATCTGACAAAACCTGTAGTCAATGTTTGCAAGACAAGGTTCTTTTATTCTCAAGAAATCCTTTATACTGAATATCAACCAGGAAACTAACTTTCAGACATGCGCATGTCTCGAGATATTTGATTATGAGCGACAATACATTAAAAATCCGCATTCAGATCCAACAACCTCCGCAACAAGCCATAGAGCAGATTTACCCGGATCTGCCTGAGCCAGAAATTGTCTACGAAGAAACACTGGATTGGAAGAAAATTTCCATTGCTGTTTTACTGCTGATATCAATACTTGCTTTGATCGGCTATTTTCTTTTCGGCACTAATGCGCATGAAACCCCATCGAGCAAGACCGCACCATCGATTGACCAGACTGTTTCCCCACAGGGGAATAGCAATTCAGTAGAAAAAATTGCGCCAGTGCCTGAAACAAAAGACAAAACCAACGAAGCCAAATCCAGTGACTCCTTACCGGTTCTTAGTGATTCCAAAGGTTTGTCTTCATCTAACGCTCCGGTGCAATCTGCAAAA
>JAMXAE010000181.1 GCA_024281695.1 Nitrosomonas sp.
CTCAATCCACTGAATAATGACGTTATTGTGGCATTTTATATGAGAATTCGGGGAATTTGCCGTGCAAAGGCCTCATAGTGGTTATTTTCTTAGTCGATGAAGTTAAAAAATCTATTCAGATAACAAACAAGAACGCATATTTTTTGATAAACTGAGCCTACAAAAACCGGATGTCCTATTTATGCATGAACTAACCAATCATTTGCACATAGAATTGATTGAACCAATGGAATCGCTCAATAGCGCAGTGGAAAATACACAGGTACCTTTATTTTTGTTTCACATGATCGAGAATTCGTCTCTTCTCTTGCTATATGGATTCTCGAAATAAATCCAAGCGGCAGTAATAATTTCAAAGGCAATTATGAAGACTATCTCCGTTCTCAGAGCATTCAATAATATCAAACCATTCATTAGAATCTTTCTTGTTTCTTTTCTAGGTATTTTATATTTTCCATTCGCAAGTGCTGAAAACATTGAAAATCTTCAGAAGAATGCCAGTGCTACTTATGAGCAAATGATACAAGCTAAGCAATCAGCCGAAACTTTATCTAAGGATGCAGCTTTAGTAGAAAAAAAGGTAACTTCAATCAAGCAAAAGCTATCAGCTGCCGAGCAGGAAGCAGAAATTACTAGAAAAAAAGCGGAACAAGCTAGAATTTCTATGGAGCAGGCTATTGCCCGTTGGAAGCAAGCTACTGATACTTTAGCTAACGAGTGGGGAAAAACTGAAAGGAAATAATGGAATTCTATTTCACTATAATCGAAGAATCATTCTGATATGAGGGATTCCCGCTTCTATAAATTCCTTTCCAGAAACTTGGAATCCAAGCCTTTCATAGAATGAAATAGCTGTTGTTTGTGCATTTAGCATTGCTTTTTCTAAACCTCGATTATTCATTTCTTCCAATATTCTTTTCATTATGGCGCTGCCAATCCCTTTTCCACGCCATTCTTTCAATACTGCTAAACGACCGATGTGCCCATCTGACAATAGCCTTGCTGTACCTATTGGCTGCCCTGTGGAGTCCTGTACAAGTACATGCATACTAATTAAATCAAATTCATCCCATTCTAAACTCTCAGGAACTTGCTGCTCATGAATAAAAACTGCTGTACGGATAATACGTAAAGTAAGTTCTTCATCTTGCCACTTCACAATAAGTATCTTATAGGTATAACACATACAAAAACTTTAAGTTATCAATTGCACACAACTAAATAAAATACACACGTTCACTATTTAAATGGATGACGCAATAAAATGGTATCTTCTCGATCAGGTCCCGTAGAAATCATATCAATTGGTATTTCGCACACCTCTTCCAAACGTTTCAAGTAATTTTGCGCTGCTTTAGGCAATTGATCAAAATCTTTAACCCCTGCCGTGCTTTCTGACCATCCCGGAATCTCCTCATAAATTGGTTCACAACAATCTAAGTCATCAGCACCTACTGGCAGTATATTGCTTCTATTGCCGTCACCCAGCTTGTAACCCACTCCTAGATTAAGGATTTCAACACCATCTAAAACATCAAGCTTAGTGATACATAATCCAGTTACACCATTTATTTGGATAGAACGCTTTAGCGCAACTGCGTCAAACCAACCACAACGACGAGGACGTCCTGTTGTTGATCCAAATTCATGCCCACGTGCAGCTAAATGCTTACCAATATCATCATCCAGTTCCGTTGGAAATGGCCCAGAACCAACTCGAGTTGTATAGGCTTTGGTAATACCTAGCACATAATGCAACATTTGTGGTCCAACACCACTGCCTGGTCCTGCTGCACCGGCTACACAGTTACTAGATGTGACAAATGGATATGTCCCATGATCAATATCTAACAAGGCACCCTGAGCTCCTTCGAATAGTAGATTATCGCCTGCCTTATGTGCATTAAACAAAAGTTGCGGCACATCTGCCACCATAGGTTTAATTCGTTCAGATTGACCCAACGCCTCATCCATCGTCTTCTGAAAATCGATGATAGGTGCATTAAAATAATTCTTTAATACAAAGTTGTGATAATCCAACATCTCGCCCAATTTGGCTGCAAAGCGATCCCGATGAAATAAATCTTGCAAGCGAATGGCGCGTCGAGCAACTTTATCTTCATATGCCGGCCCGATACCGCGCCCCGTCGTTCCAATCTTCCCAACACCTCTGGCAGTCTCGCGCGCATTATCTAATGCGACATGACAAGGCAGGATTAAAGGACAAGCTTCACTGATTCGTAACCGCCCACTGACATCAATACCATTACTCTGAAGCATATCAATCTCATTGAGCAGAGCTTCCGGTGATATCACCACGCCATTACCAATATAACAAATAACATTATCACGCAAAATACCCGATGGAATCAGATGCAATATGGTTTTCTTATTACCTATTACTAGTGTATGACCCGCATTATGCCCACCTTGGAAACGCACCACACCTTGCGCATGATCTGTCAACCAGTCGACAATCTTACCTTTTCCTTCATCACCCCATTGGGTACCAATGACTACAACATTTTTAGTCATATCCCTAGTCTCTCAAAAACACTGATTTAAAAAATTAAATTTCTTCAACTATCCACTGGCCATCATGCAATACTAATTGCTTGTCACAATCTGAAGACTCATTCTTTTGCCCAGGCAATTCGATAACAACAATTTGCCCAACCTTACGTAACTGTTCGATTTTAGCTTCCAGTTCTTTATTTCTCTTCTGGAAAGGTGCACGTATCCCTTTGGGATAAATTCCGGGCTTCACCAATCTGGATATTTCTCGCAAATCCATACTGAACCCTGTCGCCGATCGTGCTCGTCCAAAAGCTTTACCAATCTCATCATAGCGTCCACCCAAAGCGATGGCGTTTGAACAACCGCTCGCATAAGCAGCAAAAACCATACCGGTATGATAATGATATCCACGCAAATCAGCCAAATCGAACGAGATTTCATCAACAATTGCCTTTAACTCCTCTTCAGCAGTACTCAGCTCATTGAGTGCCATTCTAATTTCAGGATAATCCGGCAATCGTCTGTAGGCATCGGCCAAGATTCGCTTATCTCCATAAAGTTCGGGTAACAGCATTAACGCTTCTCTAGTATTCTTTTCTAACTTTGAACATTGCTCTTTTAAAGTTGAGATATCTTTTGCTTGCAAAATAGAAAATAATTCTGTTTCGAATTCCAACGAAATATTTGCACCTTTGATTAAACTTCTAAAAACTGCCACATGTCCTAGGTCCAGATGAATCTTGCTCACATTTGAGATGGATAAGCATCGCAACATTAGCTGTTGAACTTCCAAATCACTTTCTAAGCCAGAATGACCGTAGAGCTCTGCTCCTATTTGCAATGGTTCTCGTGTTTGTGTTATACCCGATGGGACTGTATGCAAGACACTATTGGCATAACATAAGCGTGTTATGCCTTCAGAATTCAAAAGATGCGCATCAATTCGAGCAACTTGTGGCGTCATATCTGCCCGCAAACCCATCATGCGTCCACTGAGCTGATCTATCACTTTGAACATATGCAAATCCATATCGCTACCGCTACCGGACAACAAAGATTCTACATATTCCAATAACGGAGGCATTACATGTTGATAACCATGTACAAACAATAGATCAATAATCTGCCGACGCATTACTTCAATATGTAATGCTTCTACAGGTAATATATCCTCGACATATTCTGGAAGTAACCAATTACGCATATTATGATTGACAGACTGTCAGCAAGACGAATAGAGAAAGAAAATATGTGAGTAAGTGCTAACTCACAACAAGGAGCAATGCTAATCCGATTAGCATTGAAGTCAAACCTATAAAACGTATCTGATTATCATTAATCTCAGTCAATTTTCTAAATGCTTCCCGCCAAGTTTGAGGAGATAAAAATGGCAACATGCCTTCCATGATTAACATCAACGCAACCGCAATTAGAAAAGTTTCCCACATATAACAGCAGCTCCTGCTTAATCAAGTACTTATTGCACTCTAGAATAATCATAAAAAATAAGAGGCTCTGTTATAATCGAGTATAAAAAATAACTGCGATTCCAGAACCTCTTCATCAATCATCAATAACCAAATCACATATACTTACTTAGTGGGCAATATTCCATACTCAAAACTATATCCCTCTAAAATACCATCGCCCGCTAAAATAAAATCTTTAAATAGCTTATATAATCAATTCACAATCACTATTGATTGATAGCAGGATTTTTCAAATATTTAAAGAAATCGGATGTAGGTTCAAGAACCATCATATCCCCCTTATTCTTGAATGATTGCTTGTAGGCATCCATACTACGCCAGAAAGCATAAAACTCCGAATCTTTCTGAAAAGCTGTTGCATAAGTCGCAGCAGCTTGACTATCGCCATCACCCATAGTTTTCTGAGCTTCACGATAGGCTTCGGCCAATATAACCTCTCTCTGCCGATCTGCATCAGCACGAATCTTTTCTGATTCAGCAGCACCAGTAGAACGTAATTCATTAGCCACTCTTTTCCGCTCCGCTTCCATACGTCGATATACTGATTCACTCACTTCTTGCGGAAGATCTACGCGTTTTAAACGCACATCAACGACCTCTACTCCAATTGAGCGAGCATCCGCATCTGCTTTCTGACGCATAATTTCCATAATAACATCACGCTCACCTGAAACGACATCATGAACAGTGCGATTACCAAATTCATCTCGTAAACTTGCATTAATGGTTTGTGCTAAGCGCGTCTGCGCTAGTCCTTCATCCCCGCGTACGCTGATATAGTATTGCTTTACATCGACAATACGCCATTTCACAAACAGATCTACTAAAACATTCTTTTTCTCAGATGTAATAAAACGTTCAGGCTCTTCTGTATTCATTGTTAGGATACGCTTGTCAAAATAACGTACATTTTGCGCTAAAGGAATCTTAAAATATAAACCAGGGTTAGTTTTAACATCAATCACCTCTCCCAGTTGAAACAAAATCGCTTGTTGCCGCTCATCTACAATATAAATAGCTGAACTACCTAGAAAAAATATCGCAATAACGATACCTAAAAATACTGATGCAAAATTTTTCATCTATCTAACCTCCCGTTCACGACTACGAAAAGACTCTCGTGTCGCTCGTGTACTACTATCAGGCATTGACTCCTGCGCAGACGATTGTGCAGCGACAGGTGAAACTGTTGTAGATCCAGTCATTTGAGTTAATTTATCTAAAGGTAGGTACAAAAGATTGTTACCGTTCTTCTGATCCACCATAATTTTACTGGTATTCGAAAGCACTTGCTGCATCATATCCAGATACAAACGCTCACGAGTTACTGCTGGGGCTTTACTATACTCAACGAGGATTTGTTCAAAACGTTTGGCATCACCTTCAGCACTTACAATCACCCGTTGCTTATACCCCTCAGACTCTTGAATCAGGCGAGCAGCGTTACCAACAGCTCTTGGTATCACATCGTTGGCATAAGCCTGCCCTTCATTCTTTTGCCGCTCCCTATCTTGCCCAGCTTTAACTGCATCATCAAATGCAGCTTGAACTTGTTCTGGAGGTTGTGCATTCTGCATAGTAACCTTACTAATAGAGATGCCTATTTCATAACGATCCAAAATCTTCTGCATCAACTGGGTTGCATTGGCAGCTACCTGTTCACGCCCTTCGTACAAAACGTAGTCCATTTTGCTTTTACCAATTACTTGTCTAATAGCGGTTTCCGCAGCTTGGAGAACGGCATCATCTGGATTTCTATTTTTAAAAAGAAAATTCTCCGGATTATTCAAGATATATTGCACAGCAAACTGAATATCAATAATATTCTCATCGTCTGTTAGCATTAACGATTCTCTAAGCACTTTGCTTCTTACATTATTACGGTAGCCAATTTCA
>JAMXAE010000182.1 GCA_024281695.1 Nitrosomonas sp.
GGAGAAACGTATTTATGAGTGACCGATTGAGACGCATGGCCAGTAGTGACATCGCTTCTGTTGTTTTAGACCTTGATCGTTGGGCTTCTGGACAACTTGGGTCAAAATTGACATGGGCTGTCTTAGAGGAGCGTTTTGGGTTTTCTAGGCAATCACTTCAGGCCAAGTCAGAAATTAAAGCAGCCTATACTCTTGCAAAGCAGGCTTTATCTGGAGGCTTAGTTAAGAGCCGTCAGCAAGCAACCAAAGATAATGAGGAACTTCAAAGAGAAATTGATCGCCTGAAGTTGGAAATCATAGAATATCAAAGACGAGAAAGCTTATGGAAACTGCGTTGGCAAAGAATCGCCTATCACATACGTACTAAAGGATTGCAGATGTTTGAGATTGATAAGCCAACTCAAGATTCATTAACATCATTTTCTGAAAGCGAAGTGGCTAAAATAATAAAATCCTTCGATATAGACGTTCCATCTTCTGGAAGGATTTAGTTTTAGCTACTAAGTAGTAAATTAAAATTATGAATTGATATGAATATTTAAATTGGGTATTTCACTTTTCATATTAGAATTCCATCAATACTTTAACTGGAATATTCAGTGTTTCAGCTAAGCGACAAATATTTACCAGCGCAATATTTCTTTTACCGCGCTCTACCCCGCTCAAATAACTTCTAGCAACACCACTTTCAAGTGCAAGGCCTTCTTGAGACCAGCCAAGATCTTTACGAATGGCTGCAAGTCTCTTTCCAAAAAGAATACGTGGATCTGTATCAACTGATGTTTTGAGATTAACCATAGAGTTAATCGTATTAAATGACGCACTATCGGAACACGTCTTATGAGTGACATTTTTAATTATTAAGGATATTATTCATTAAAATTACTCAATAATTCTGCAAAAAATTTGTTTTAAACTGGATATCAAAATGTCAATAAAAGCAGAAAAACTTAATAGATTGCGCAAATAAGTAATATGACATTACCCAACGCAATAAAAACTGAAGAAGAGTATCAGTACTTTCTAAATGAATTGAATGAACAATATGCGAAAGATAAGTTATTGCTAAAGTTAAACGAGGCTGAAAAAGTTCGTTTTATAGCGGTAGTCGATCTGCTTGAAGCTTTTAAATCCGAATTGCTATTTGAAATTCGCTATACAAATAATACGGTTGAGGTAAAGAGTTTTTCAAACTACAAAGAGGCATTTGATGCTTCATATTCTGATCATCTGTGGGATGTCACCACAGTTAAAACTGGTCATAAAAGTCGTGAATGATACTGGGAAGTGTATGAGCGTGCTTAACGAAGCATGTGTAGAAGTGGTAAATCTAGATTGAGAATGAATCGACCGATTTTGCAGAAATACTCAATGTAGGCCTCACGTCAGCAGTACGTTAAGTGTATGAGAGTATTTATAAAGAATAGCAAATATCTTAATTATGAAAATACTTATTTTAAGTGACCTGCATTTAGAGTTCGCAAGCTTTTCACCTTCTACTGAAGAAGTGGATTTAGTAATACTTGCAGGCGATATTTGGAAAAAAGACCAAGGTATTTATTGGGCAAGAGAGACTTGGCCAAATACAGAAATTATCTATGTTGCTGGGAATCACGAATTTTATGGAAGTGACAGAAATGCTGTTTTGAGCTCACTTAGATCGGCTGCGGAAGATACCGGCGTACATTTTCTAGATAATGATGAAGTCACAATTAACGATATCCGGTTTTTAGGTGCAACGCTTTGGACAGATTTTGAATTGTTTGGCGCGATCCTAAAAGAAAGTGCAATAAATGCCGGGAAAAATGGACTTAATGATTTCCGGATGATTGTTGAAAGGGGAGATGCATTTTCACCAAACGATGCGATTGTCTTATGTAATGAGAGTGTGGATTGGTTGGTAAAAAAACTTATTTCAGCTGATGGCATTTCTAAAACAGTAGTTATAACGCATCATTTGCCATCTATGCAATCAGTCTTAGGAAAATATCGCAACGATATCTTAAGCGCATGTTTTGCCAGCAATCTAGATGAACTACTTGGATACAGTAACTTATGGATACATGGACATACCCATGATAGTTTCGATTACACCGTAAATGGTACAAGAGTCATATGCAATCCGCGCGGATATGTTAATAGAGGCAAACAAGAGAACTTAAGATTTAATCCCAATTGTGTCGTCGAGATCTAGTACTATGCGGTTTGGCTATAATGAATTAATGATACTAGTAAGTTGAACTTGGCTCCAAGCTTGTATTTTTTCCGTGCATTGAATCGCCACTAGTTTACTAGACGCCTTTATGCAGTAATGGGATCAATTTGATGAAGTGCTGTAATGTCACCTAAGCGGGACAAAGCTGACGGTCATTATTAATGAAACATCTGGCATGTTGTAAGTTAGGGTGGTTATTATGAGTGCGATCTTTTGGGTAAAAATACGTATTTATTTTAGTCTCGTTAAGCTCTCACCGGCACTACCTGCACAATTGCTCGACCTAGGTTGCGATAGATTCTGCCTCTCCGCACAATTGGCCACCATCCGTAAAGAAAAATCTGAATTGGGCGCCACATAGCGACCCAGCCGCCAATGAGCAGGCTTTCCTTCAGCAATTTCAGAAAAGTGTTGTGGGCGAAGCCGGCAGCAAGAATATCCGCGCCAAGCAGGCACAGTCCTAGAAAACAGATCCCAATCAGAAGGCTCACGCGACCTTCGAGCAGTAGCTGGTGTAGATTATGTTTAGAACGTTCCGATTTGTACTCAAAGTAGTTGTGAATAGCTGCGGCGACTAATTCACTAGGGTTTTCTTGAGGCATTTTCTCAATGTGCACAATGATCTTGAAATGGCTGTCTTGAGGAAATCCAAGTGCCCAGCTTTCAAGAAAGTCTTCCGCATCAGGATCAAGGTTACGGTGATGAAATGGCGTCGGATCCATTGAGTTAAACAACTCCGAAAGCTCAACAACACGCAATTCAATCTGGTGGATAGGTGGGTGACTTTTTTTCATGCCATATAGGTTATACTTTTTTTAAAATAACGCTAACAAATAGAATTAAATAATCATGAACCGTTTCCATGCTAATCAAAATTTGCCAAAAAGGGCCATAACGGCAATCAGAAAACGTTTCAGCCTAATAGAAGATAAGGCTGATGATAGTGTGATTGACGAAAGCTTACGCTCAGGTGTTGAGTTAAGAGGCACCAATCTATGGGTGTTGATGTTCGCTATTTTAATTGCATCAATAGGTTTGAATGTTAATTCCACGGCAGTGATTATTGGTGCTATGTTAATTTCACCTTTGATGGGCCCGATCATGGGTATCGGATACGGGGTTGGCATCTATGATTCACAATTAATCAGAAAATCATTCAGAAATCTTGGTATTGCTACCTTCATCAGTTTACTGGTGTCGATGTTATATTTTCTTTTAACGCCACTTTCTGATGCACACTCTGAACTGCTGGCAAGAACGACTCCTACCATATGGGACGTGTTAATTGCTTTTTTTGGGGGATTAGCCGGCATCATAGGGGCTACACGGAGTAAAAACTCAAATATCATTCCTGGCGTCGCTATTGCTACGGCACTTATGCCACCGTTGTGTACCGCAGGTTATGCTTTGGCGCATGCTAACTGGCACTTCTTTTTTGGCGCATTTTATTTATATTCGATTAACTGTATATTTATTGCGTTTTCTTCTATCTTAATCATATGGGTGCTTCACCCATCACACAAGAAATTTGTTGATGATCGAACAGAATCTCGTGTCAGGCGTGCGTTGTCTGCTGTAGTAATTTTATCAATGTTGCCCAGTATCTATCTGGCAGGCAATTTAGTTAATAAAGAGGTGTTCACTACAAAAGCCAATTTATTCATTACTAATGAACTAACATTCGAGCAAGCCTATATTACTGATAAGAGCATTAACCCCGCAAAAAAGAATATAGAAATCACACTGATTGGAGCACCAGTCAGCCAATCGCATCTAAAAGAGATTGAAGCACGTTTTGAGGGTTATGGACTTAATGGTACAACCCTAATCGTTCATCAAACAAAAAATGAAGTTGTTGATGTAACGGCTTTAAAATCAAATATCGTAAGTGAGTTGTACAAAGAAAATCTGTATCAGTTAGAAGAAAAGAACACGCTTATTCAAAAATTACAGAGTGAATTACAGAAAATTGATACCAATAAAACTGAATGGCAAAATATTGCTGCTGAGTTACACGCGCAATATCCTCAAATTCGCGAGGTTCTGTTTTCAGAGGCGGAGCAATGGAAAGCTAACGACAATAGCGCTGATCAGAAAATTATTGTGCTGAACGTTATGGCTTCAAGCAAATTGAGCCGCAGTGAGCAATATAGAATTACCGAGTGGTTAAAAGTGCGCGTTAAAACAGATAAAGTTAAATTGATCGTTGAGTAATCAATAGATACAAATCAGATGTTTTTATTATCTGACAACCATAGCCAGAAAAGCTCAAGCAAGCCGTTCAGTACTCAGGAGTACTAAAATATGGATAAATCAGCGGTGTTATCTGATGAAGAAATTCATTGCCTGAATCGCTACTAGTTTTGTAGACACTAATCAGCCGTTTTTGGACTACCCACGGTTTGGTAGACACCTAGCCTTGTTTGCGCCAGACCTCTTCAAATGCTTCAGGGGTCATTCCATTGAGGTGTGAGTGACGTCTAGCCCTGTTATAAAACACTTCGATATAATCAAAAATATCAGCACGTGCTTTATCTCTCGTATGATACACATGGTTGCGGATTCTTTCCTTCTTTAAGCTGCTAAAAAATGATTCTGCTACTGCGTTGTCATAACAATTACCTCTTCGGCTCATGCTGGCCTGGAGCTGGTGCTGCTCACAGAATCGCTTCCATTCATCGCTGCTATACTGTGATCCCTGATCCGAATGAATGATCACCGGCTTTGTCGGTTTACGTCGCCATACCGCCATGAGAATGGCGTCTAATACGATCTCTTTTGCCAGCGTTGATTTCATAGACCAGCCAATGACTTTGCGAGAGAAAAGATCCAATACCACAGCCAGATATAACCAACCTTGGAAGGTGCGGATATAGGTAATGTCAGTGACCCATGCTTCATCGGGCATCTGCATCGCAAACTGTTGTGATAAGCGGTTTGGTGCTGCTTTTGCAGGTTTGTGATAATGAAACCGGTGCGATTTGTAACCACGTAGCGCAGCAATCTTATTCTCACGCATGATTCTCGCAACACGATGCACCCCACAAGTTTCGCCAACCTCTCTTAAATCACAAAAGATGCGCTTGCTGCCATAAATACCCTGGCTGGCCTCGAACGATTCCTTGATTAAGCCAAGTAAGCGTCGATCTTCTTTGCTTCGGTTTGATTCAGGCTTGTGCCTCCATGCATAAAAGCCACTGCGATGTACGCCCAACAATCTACAGAGCACAGCAACACCATGGTGCTCCTTCCAAGCTTCTATAAATGCATACTTTACTCGGGCTGCCTTGCAAAGTATGCGGCGGCCTTTTTTAAGATATCCCGCTCTTCCTGTGCTCGCGCAAGTTCCGCACGTAACCTCAGGTTCTCCCGGCGCACTTCCGCCAACTCAACCTTATCCTTTTGTTCGTCTGATGGACTAGATGCCCGAACCCACTTGTAAAGACTTTGTGCAGATACACCTAATCGTTTGGCAACATCTGCAACTGTATAGCCACGTTCAATTACTTGTCTTACTGCTTCAGATTTAAATTCCTCAGCAAATCGTTCCCTTGCCATAACTACCTCCGTTTAGTTTAATTAAACTATAACGGTGTCTAACAAAGTATGGGAAGTCCATTTTTCTGAATTGATTTTC
>JAMXAE010000183.1 GCA_024281695.1 Nitrosomonas sp.
ACCCTACTTTCTCATCTTGATGTATGTATTATATGACCCTTTCTCGGCATTCAATCGTTGAATTTAAATAATAAATTACCTATTAAACCACCATATCCCCATACGAAAGTTCCCAATATAAGAATGCACACTTCTACTGCTTTCAAGCGCAACTTCATCAGCCGATCTAGCTCCTGTAATTTTTCTTTATAAGACTCTAACCGATTTTTATCCTCAGAATTTTCCCCACTCGAGTTAAGTAAACCCCGAGTAGATCTATTTTCTATCTCTTGAATTTTTTTTGCTAGCACATCTATGTTTGCATTTAAATATGCTTCTAGATTTCCTGTGATATCTTCCCATGCAACGATTATGCCTAAGATAACTATTAGTGAACCTGATCGTTCAAAATATTGCCAATCTTTTAGCGAAATACTTAACGCTACACCCATTACACTTAAGAGAATCGTTGCTAAATATATTCTCTGCTCAATTCCTTTAAAAGGCCAAAAACTCTTCGCTTGTTCTGTAACTTTATCTATATTATTACCGAGTTTCATTTGCACAGCAAAGCGGCAGGTTTAAGTAACAAAAGGAGCTCCAACACGCTCTTTACTTCTCAATTGTTGGAGTTCGCAAACTCACTCCAACCTACAAAACTATTTCGCTCCACACTGCTCATCAATATAATCTTTCACCGTCGCCACATCCGCATCCTTAACCACAAACCGCTGCGGCAATTGTTCCAGGTTCTCGAAGCCTGCTGGACGTTCCAGTTCGTGGCCGATGGCTTCCTGGATGCTTTCGGCGAATTTCACCGGTAGCGCGGTTTCCAGGCAAATCAGCGGTACGCCGTCTTCGCGGTGCACTTGACCGACTTTCAGTCCATCTGCGGTATGCGTATCGACTAGCACGTGATAACGCTGATAGATGTCGCGAATGGTGGCAATGCGCGCGGCGTGATTGCTGCTGCCGGAGACAAACCCGTAGTCCTTGATTTTCGCAAATAAAGGTGTGGTGGATAAATCAAAGGCATTGCCTTTGTCCACCGCTGACCATAATTCGGCCACCTGCTGGGCGTTTCTGCCGGTCAAGTCGAAAATAAAGCGTTCAAAATTGGAAGCCTTGGAAATATCCATCGATGGGCTGCTGGTGTGCTGTGTTTCTGTGTTGGCACGCGGACGGTACACGCCGGTTCTGAAAAATTCGTCCAGTACGTCATTTTCATTGGTTGCCAGAATCAAGCGCTTAATCGGCAAGCCCATCATTCTCGCTACATGCCCAGCGCAAATATTACCAAAATTCCCGGACGGCACGGCAAAGGACACTTGTTCATCATTGCTTTTGGTCGCGGCAAAATAGCCTTTGAAGTAATACACCACTTGCGCGACGATGCGCGCCCAGTTGATCGAATTGACCGTCCCGATCCGGTGCGCTTGTTTGAATGCATGATCGTTGCTGACTGCCTTGACGATGTCCTGACAATCATCGAATACGCCGCGGATGGCAATATTGAAAATGTTTTCATCCTGCAAGGAAAACATCTGCGCCGTTTGGAAGCGACTCATTTTCCCCAGTGGGGACAGCATGAAAACCCGAATGCCGTGCTTGCCGCGCATGGCGTATTCCGCGCTGGAACCAGTATCGCCGGAGGTTGCACCGAGAATGTTCAACTCGTCGCCGGTTTTAGCCAATTGGTATTGAAACAAATTGCCGAGCAATTGCATGGCGATATCCTTGAACGCCAGCGTCGGCCCGTTGGATAATCCCAGAATATGCAGACCCGGCTCCAGTGTTTTAAGCGGCGTCACATCCGCACTGCCGAATACTTCGGCGGTATAGGTTTGGGTAATCAGATTGCGCAAATCATCCGCCGGAATATCATCGACAAAGCGGGACAAGATCTCGAACGCTAGCATCGGATAACTCAAATCGCGCCACGCGGTCAATTCCACTGCGGTAATATGCGGATACGCTTCCGGTATCGCCAACCCGCCATCGGGCGACAAACCACTTAATAGGATTTCAGAAAACGATTTGGGCGGCATTCCACCGCGAGTTGAGATATAACGCATGTTTAATTTTAATAGGTTCAGTAAAAGCCATTGCATCACACAACAGCGCTAAAAAACAAAGGGTCTATCTGAGCAATGGCTGCAATGTCAGCATCGCACTCATTTTATGATTCAGTTCTAATTATTCAATTCCTCGATGCGAATGCGAATGACTTTATTCGTCACCACCGGCAAGGATTCAATGCGCGCAATGGCTGCGTTGATATTTTTCTCTACCGTCAAGTGCGTCAGCATAATGATACTGACGCGATCGGAATCGCTGTCAGGCTCCTTTTGAATCAACGCGCTGATGGAAATATTATTTTCCGCCACGATGCGTGTAATTTCGGCCATTACGCCCGGTTTATCGATCACCTGCATTCTCAAATAATACGATGTTTCCACATCGTCCATCGAAATCACCGGCGTATCCGACAACAAATCCGGTTGGAATGACAGCGTTGGAACGCGATGCATCGGATCCGCCGTCTGCATGCGCGTCACATCCACCAGATCGGCAATCACCGAGCTGGCGGTCGGTTCTGCTCCTGCGCCTGCACCATAATATAGCGTTGCGCCGACGGCATCGCCTTTAACCACAATCGCATTCATTACGCCTTCAACATTGGCAATTAAACGCCGTACCGGAATCAAAGTCGGATGCACGCGCAGTTCAATGCCTTTTTCCACGCGCTTAGTGATACCCAGTAATTTGATGCGATAACCCAGATCTTCGGCATAGCGAATATCTTCACCCGTCAGTTTGGTGATGCCTTCGGTGTACACCTTGCTGAATTGCACCGGAATACCGAACGCAATCGCTGACATCAGGGTGATCTTGTGTGCTGCGTCGATGCCTTCGATGTCATAGGTCGGATCGGCTTCGGCATAGCCTAGTTTTTGCGCCTCAGCTAAAACCTGCTCAAAGGACAACCCCTTATCGCGCATTTCCGACAGAATAAAATTCGAAGTACCGTTGATAATGCCGGCAATCCAGGTAATACGATTTGCGGTCAATCCTTCACGCAGAGCTTTGATAATCGGAATTCCACCCGCCACGGCCGCTTCAAATGCCACCATCACGCCTTTAGCACGTGCCGCTGCAAATATTTCGGTACCATGGTTTGCCAGCAAAGCTTTGTTCGCAGTCACGACATGCTTGCCATGTGCAATCGCTTCCAGTATCAAATCCTTGGCAATCGTCTGGCCGCCAATCAATTCCACTACAATATCGATATCAGGATGCGTGGTGATTTCATGCGCATTATCGGTGACGATCACGCCCTGATCCGCAAAGCTGCGAGCTCTGTCCAGATCCCGATCTGCGATCATTTTGACGACGATGGCACGACCCGCACGACGGGCTATTTCTTCCTGGTTGCGCTTCAAGACGGTATACGTGCCGCCGCCCACAGTGCCAATGCCTAATAAACCAATATTGATAGGATTCATAAATTTTAAAAGTTAAAAAACAGATTGATGAGATAACCGGTTGCCAGATTATATGAGCCGGAGGGTAAGAAATAAATAGCTAATACGATGCCGAATCAGTTCCATGACGCCTGCGATAGCGCTGAAGAAAATTCGCGATACGTCCGACCGCCTCAGTCAGATCATCCACATTGGGTAGAAATACCACGCGGAAATGATCCGGTTGGTGCCAGTTGAAACCGCTGCCCTGCACCAGCAAGACTTTTTCTTCCAACAAAAGATCCAGTACAAACTGTTGATCATTTTCAATCGGATAAATGTCAGGATCCAGGCGCGGAAACAAATACAGCGCCGCTTGCGGTTTAAAACAAGTCACACCGGGAATGTCTGTCAACATTTTCCAGGCGACATCGCGCTGACGCATCAGGCGGCCGGTTGGCAACGTCAAATCGTAAATACTCTGATAACCGCCCAATGCCGTTTGGATGCCAAATTGCGACGGCACATTGGCGCACAACCGCATAGACGCGAGCATATTCAGCCCGCCGATGTAATCGCGCGCATGGTTTTTCTCGCCGGACACCACCGCCCAGCCGGAACGAAAACCCGCTGCACGGTAATTTTTGGACAAGCCATTGAATGTCACAAACAACACATCGTCTGCCAGTGAAGCAATCGATGTATGCACGGCTTCTTGGTACAAAATCTTGTCGTAAATCTCATCGGCATAGATGATCAACTGATGCTGACGCGCAATTTCAATGATTTCCAGCAATAGTTCTTTCGGATACAGCGCACCGGTCGGATTATTCGGATTAATGATAACAATCGCACGGGTTCTGGGCGTAATCTTGGCACGAATATCATCCAGATCCGGCAACCAGCCCGACGCCTCATTGCACAAATAGTGCTTGGCCTTCCCACCCGACAACACCACCGCAGCCGTCCACAGCGGATAATCCGGCATGGGAATCAGCACCTCATCGCCATTGTCCAGCAGCGCCTGCATGGTCAGAACCACCAGCTCGGATACGCCGTTGCCAATAAAAATATCATCCAACTGCACATTCTTGATCTGCTTTTCCTGCGTGTAATGCATGATCGCCTTGCGCGCGGCAAACAGCCCTTTGGAATCGCAATATCCGGAAGCATCCGACAAATTGCGAATGACATCCTGCAGGATCTCCTCCGGCACATCAAAACCAAACGTGGCCGGATTACCAATATTCAGCTTGATAATGTGATGACCTTCCTCTTCCATTTGCTTGGCGCGCTCCATCACCGGACCGCGAATGTCATAACACACATTAGTGAGTTTGCTGGATTTTAAAATTGGACGCATGGTATGAGATTTACAGAGAGAAAATTAAAATTTAAAACCGGCCGTACATATTGTCTTTCTAGTCATTAAAGAGCCCCAACATTATATACACAATCATGCATATCCCGTTAATGGACTGATCAGAAAACCGGATATTGTCATTAAGAATACTTTGGTCTTTTCAAACTTCTGTTGATAAGCTTCAAAACGTAGACATGAGCTCACTTATGGTAACCCTCTCTCAGATTCGGTATTTGTATTGGATCTTAGCGATTTGATAAGTTACCATACCCGCCGAATGGGTAATGGAGCTCATTCTTTTGGGAGAAAAAGAAAAAATGGCAATAATCAATGGAACAAGCGGCAGCGAGACTTTGAATGGAACAACTAGCGATGACACCATTAATGGTTTGGGTGGCAATGACACCTTAGTCGGCGGTCTGGGTAATGATACGTATGAGTTCTCGGGTATTTTCTCAAATCCAAGTTCATACCCAAACTCTGACTTTATCACCGAATTGGCAGGTGAGGGAAGTGACACCATACACATTCTAAGCGATATCCCTGCTTCTGCCGTGCGTCTACAGGGTACCAGCTCAAACGGTCTTTGGGTTATTGCTGATGGGTATGGATCAGTCTATCTCGACAATCAGTTAACCGCAGCCAATGTCGAATGGCTACAAATCGGTAGCAATACCTCGATTTCACTCACCGGTGGATTAACTATGGCGGGTAGTGCCAGTGGCGAAACAATTCACGGAACTGTGCTTAACGACACCATTAATGGCAAAGGTGGCAATGACACCTTAATCGGCGGTTTGGGTAATGATACATATGAATTCTCGGGTATTTTCTCAAATCCAAGTTCATACCCAAACTCTGACTTCATCACTGAATTAGCAGGTGGAGGAAGTGACACCATACACATTCTAAGCGATATCCCTGCTTCTGCCGTGCGTCTACAGGGTACCAGCTCAAACGGTCT
>JAMXAE010000184.1 GCA_024281695.1 Nitrosomonas sp.
AAACTTGCATGAGAACAATAGAAGCATTTAAAAATCACCCTCTCATTCCTAAGGACGTGGTTATCAGCGGTTGGGTTTGGGAAGTTGAAACACGCCGGTTGAGAGCCCCGACACAAGATGCCGAAAAACGGACCAGGACTGATGTCACCTCAGTTCAATTCGGTGTTAAAGAAAAACAACCGCCTCGTTGGAGCTAAATTCAGGAGAGCAAACCTAAAAGCGTGGCCACTTGTATGCCAAGTGGTCACATCCTAGAGTTTCTGAGAAGTGCCATTAATGTAATGAATAAGGATTCCAAATGCCAGTCTATGATTACTTGTGCACACAGTGCAAACTACAATTTGAAGTACACCATTCAATCAACGCACCCAACCCGGATTGTTCGGCATGCGGGAGTACGGCAGAGAAAGTGATTCTTTCTGCACCTGCGATGCATGGCAACATGGCGCGTGGCCGTGATCTGGCAGTGCGCTCGCTGCAACCAGAAGCTGATCAGGTAAATCACGTACACGCAGCCGGGTGCGGATGTAAGCATCATTAGTATGAGTCCGGATATATCTCTACTTGCTGTTTAAATTCGCCTGGGGTGATCTAACACTAATCCAATTATCGAAATATCGCAGACCAAGGATTGACTGATTTCACAAATTCCTTTTAATCTAGTATATATACTTAATAAGTATTTGATATATAGATAATTATTTTTTTAAGCCCTTGATGCCGTTTCCTAAAATATTAGTGAACAATGTTTGGTGCTGACACGACTTAAAACCGATCCTTACGGAAGGAGGAAGAAATGGGCATCGTTACGACAAAACTGGATGAGAAGTTGTTCGTTACCGATCAGATCAGCGTTGATGATTTGGCAGAAATAGCGGAAGCGGGGTATCAATCCATTATCTGCAATCGCCCTGATCATGAAGAAGGAGAAACTCAACCCACCAGTCTGGAATTGAAAAAAGCGGCGCGCATACTTGGAATCAATTTTATTTATTTGCCTATTGAGATTGGTCCAGTCTCCACCGGAAAGATCGAGTCATTCAACAAACTACTAACTGAATTGCCCGGACCAATTCTTGCATTTTGTAATACCGGCAATCGAGCTAGAGCATTATATGAACTGAATAAACAAGAGAAAACATCCGAAGATGGGGAAGAATCTGTCACGGCAGCTTGTAGCTGGACAGGTGATGCACTTGAAATAATTCACATTCCACGCGCATCCCAAGATAAATCTATGTCAGTGGCAGCAGCTTGTAACTGGGGTAATGCATTTGATATTGTCGTAATAGGCGGCGGCGCAGCAGGAATCGGAGTGACGGCTAGTCTTTTGCACCGCAGACCTGCTCTTCGCATCGCCATCATCGAACCCTGTGATAAACATTATTATCAGCCTGCTTGGACACTGGTCGGTGGTGGCGCTTATGACGTAGCGCAAACAGCGCGGAACATGGCGGATGTCATTCCGCCGAAGGCAGAATGGATACAAGCAGCAGCGATTGGATTTGAACCCGACAACAATCTGGTTAATCTGGCAGATGGTCGTTCAATTGGCTATAGGCAATTGATCGTTTGTCCAGGTATCCGTTTGGCTTGGGAGAAAATCGAGGGCTTACAGGAAACACTCGGCAAAAATGGCGTCACATCTAACTATCATTTTGATTTGGCGCCTTATACTTGGTATCTCACGAAAAACCTCAAAAGCGGCAAGGCCTTGTTTACGCAGCCTCCCATGCCGATCAAATGTGCTGGTGCCCCTCAAAAAGCCATGTATCTTTCGTCTGATTACTGGTTGCACCATCATATGCTGGACGATATCGAAGTCGAATTCAATACGGCTGGCGCAGTACTGTTTGGCGTAGCTGACTTTGTTCCACCATTGATGGAATATGTAAAACGTTATCACGCAAAAGTGGTGTTCAATTCTAATCTGGTGAAGGTCGATGGCACCAACAAAATAGCCAGCTTCGACATCAAGGATAGCGAGGGAAATGTAACGCACGTAGAAAAACCGTTCGATATGCTGCACGTGGTGCCGCCTCAGGTTGCACCGGACTTCATTAGTAAGAGCCCATTGGCTGATGCTGCCGGGTTTTGTGAGGTCAATCCCAAAACATTGCAGCACCCGCGTTACGCCAACATCTTTTCCTTGGGAGATGTTTGCTCTTCGCCTAACGCCAAAACAGCTGCCGCAGCCAGAAAGCAAATCGTCATAGTGGCGAAGAATCTCCTGGCAGCCAAAGAAGGAAGGGAATTGCGTAATATTTATGATGGTTATGGTGCTTGTCCTCTTACGGTAGAGAATGGCAAGGTGATATTGGCCGAATTTGGTTTTGGCGGTAAATTGTTGCCCACTTTCCCGCTCAATCCGACTGTACCAAGGCGATTTGCATGGTTTCTCAAAATGAAATTATTCCCCTGGTTATACTGGAGCGGCATGTTGAAAGGCCGTGAATGGCTCACTCGTTCAACTAGTGTAAGCTAAGCAGATGGAACCAAGCCTAATCAGCATCCTGCTGGGTTCATTCACGGGCATCGTGCTTGCACTGACAGGAGCAGGTGGAGCCATCATCGCTGTGCCGTTGCTCATGTTCAGCTTGCATCTTGCGGTTGCAGAAGCTGCTCCGATTGGATTGCTTGCGGTCGGTTTGTCAGCAGCAATCGGAGCATTGTTGGCATTCAGGCAAAAAATAGTCAGGTACCGGGCAGCCAGTTTGATCGCGGCGACAGGTGCATTGACCGCTCCAATAGGCTATGGACTGCACAACAGTTGCCAAACACACCGCTGACCTTGCTGTTTGCCTGTGTGTTAATTTTTGTTGCTAAACGCATGTTCCGCCCAAGCCTGCATGGAGATGACGATGACGTGAGAATATTGATTGACCCACCTTGTCGGATGGATGAAATCGGCGAACGTTTGGTTTGGAACATTCCTTGCTTTAGAGCATTAGCATTCTCAGGCACGATGGCAGGTTTTCTGTCAGGCTTACTGGGTGTAGGTGGTGGATTCGTGATCGTGCCGACACTCAAGAAAGTTACTAATCTGAATACGTCATCTATATTGGCCACATCACTCGCCATTATTGCATTGGTTTCCCTGGCTGGTGTTGTTTCAGCAATATTCATTGGCACCCTGAAATGGTCGATTGTTTTTCCTTTTTGTGGTGGAACTATCGCAGGAATGTTGGTTAGCAGATTATTCGCTGATCGTTTTGCAGAACATAGATTGCAGCAAAGTTTTGCCATTTTGGCAATTAGTGTTGCAATTGGCTTGATTGTAAAAGTGGTTTGGAATGCATTTTTTAGTTAGTAATCTCATTTATCTTCCACTTTCTAACAGGTAATCAAAAATGATACCCCGCATTAAAGCATTCTTTGATTCAGCAACATGGACGATGAGCTACATGGTTTTTGATGAGCGAAAAGGAAGTTGCGCTATTATCGATCCAGTTCTGGACTACGAACCCAAATCAAGTAGAACAAGCCCCCGCTTAGCCGATAAACTGATTGAATTTGTTATCCAACAACAATTGTCTGTGGCTTGGATACTTGAAACACATGCGCATGCAGATCACTTATCATCTACAGTATTCTCCTGAATACTGTAAACAACGCTAGGAATTCTTACAAATTAAAAATTCAGAAGCGTTGTTTTAGACTTTTCATACTTACTCCAGCTTGGTTGCGCGTAGCCGCAATGCATTGACGATCACGCTCACAGAAGATAACGACATCGCTGCTGCGGCAAAAACCGGCGATAGCAAAATACCGAAGAACGGATACAACACCCCGGCCGCGATCGGTATGCCCGCTGTATTATAGATAAAGGCGAAGAACAGATTTTGGCGGATGTTACGCATGGTTGCTTCGGACAGGCGCCGCGCCCGGACAATGCCCAGCAGATCGCCGCGCAGCAAGGTTATCCCCGCGCTTTCAATCGCAACATCGGTGCCCGTACCCATGGCAATGCCAACATCGGCGGTGGCCAAAGCCGGAGCATCGTTGACACCATCACCCGCCATGGCGACCACTCGCCCTTGTTCGCGCAATCGCATGACGATTGCCGCTTTCTGATCGGGTAACACTTCCGCTTCCACTTCGTCGATACCCAATTGCCGGGCGACTGCTTCAGCCGTAGTGCGGTTATCCCCGGTTAGCATGACGATGCGGATGCCATCGGCGTGTAAAGCTTCGATAGCGGCGGGTGTCGATTCCTTCACCGGATCGGCGATAGCGACAATACCGGCAGTTGCTCCATCGACAGCCACGAAGATGACTGTCGCCCCATCCTGACGCAGTTCATCTGCTTGCGTTTCCAACACCCGGGTATCGATATTCAATTCTGCGAGAAATTTGCTGTTACCCAGCACAATCCGGTGACCATCGACGTTGCCGAGCACACCTTTGCCAGCTGGTGAATCAAAGTTGACTGCCTTGACCAGCGCGATTGAGCGTTCCTTCGCTGCGGCAACGATAGCAGCAGCCAAAGGGTGTTCGCTTCCTTGTTCCAGGCTAGCCGCAACGCGTAGCAGATCGTCTTCGCCGATATTGTCCGCAGTGTGAATTGCCGTGACCCTGGGTTTACCTTCAGTCAGCGTACCGGTCTTGTCAATCACGATCGTGTCGATCTTTTCCATGCGTTCCAATGCTTCGGCGTTCTTGATCAGGACACCTTCGGTCGCACCTCGTCCGACACCCACCATGATCGACATTGGTGTCGCCAGGCCCAGTGCACATGGGCAGGCAATGATCAGTACGCTGACGGCGGCGATCAGTGCATAGGCCATGGCGGGAGCAGGCCCCCAGATCGACCAGGCGGTAAAGGCCAGTATGGCGGTCACAATGACTGCCGGCACAAACCAGCTGGCAACGACGTCTGCCAGACGCTGAATCGGTGCACGTGAACGCTGCGCTTCCGATACCATGCGGACGATTTGTGCTAGCATCGTGTCACGCCCGACTTTTTCCGCGCGCATCACAAAACTCCCTTGCCCATTGATGGTGCCGCCGATCACCTGATCTCCGGATTGCTTACGAACTGGCATGGATTCGCCTGTCACCATTGACTCATCAATATTCGAAAAGCCTTCGATCACTTTGCCATCGACAGGTATGCGGTCGCCGGGGCGAACTCTCAGCCGGTCACCTGCTACTACCTGATCCAGGTTGATTTCCACTTCAACATCGCCGTCGTCAAGACGGCGGGCTGTGGTTGGTGACAAGTTGAGCAAAGCTTTAATCGCACCGGACGTGCGTTCGCGCGCGCGCAATTCCAGCACTTGACCCAATAACACTAGCACGGCGATGACTGCCGCCGCTTCGAAATACACTGCGACCGATCCATCACCGCTGCGGAAGGTATCAGGGAAGAGGCCGGGCGAAACGGTTGCGACGATGCTATAGACCCATGCCACACCGGTGCCCATCGCAATGAGCGTGAACATATTGAGCGCGCGGTTTGTTATCGATTGCCAGCCGCGTACAAAAAACGGCCATCCTGACCACCACACGACTGGTGTTGCCAGCAGCAGTTGCAGCCAATTGGAAATTTGGGATGATAGTAAATGTGTCAGCCCGATCAGATGACCCCCCATTTCCAAGATGAAGACTGGCGCGGTCAATATGAGGCCAATCCAGAAGCGGCGGCTCATGTCCGTGAGTTCCGCACTCGGTCCGGTACTGAGTGATACTTCCGCCGGTTCTAATGCCATGCCGCAAATCGGACAGCTTCCCGGCCCGG
>JAMXAE010000185.1 GCA_024281695.1 Nitrosomonas sp.
CTTGCCTGGTATCTCGTTGTAAATTTTATACTGTCGACCTGATCCGGGTTTTTGCATAGGACTATACTTATACCTTGGGGTAAATATAATTGTTTATGTCCACAAACTATTACAGTATCAGCCGATTCTATTCCTTTTAGAAGTCCTCTATGTTTATCTGAAAATAATATCGGACATCCCCACGCCGCATCCACATGAAAATGAATATTGTATTCTTTAGCTATCTTGGCCATTGATTGAAGATCATCAATTTTCCCCGTTTCCGTGGTACCAGCTATTCCAATAATCGCGATGATGAGTTTCTTATTTTCCTTACAATGAACAATCACTTTTTCCAATTCTTCTGCATCAATGGAGCCATACGCATTTAACCTTACCTTTATTATGTTTTCCAGCCCGATGCCAAGCAGAGAAGCCAATTTCTCCATGGAATAGTGCATCAAACCAGAACCGATAATTACAGCATCAGTATATCCGTAATATTTTAAAGCTTTTTGCATCCCTTCGTTTTGAACCCCTCTAAAACCACTATCCTCCTTTAATGCATTATTTCTTGCAATCCACAATGCCGTTATATTTGCCATAGTGCCGCCAGAGACGATTAAACCCATATTTACTTGTTGATCTTGTATGCATTCTTGATAAAAAGAATCGGCATTTTGAAAAACAAGCCTGTGCAGCATCGCGATTGATTGGCGTTCCAATAAGGTAATTACTTTGGAGGTTTCGGTCTTTACTACATTAATATTTAACTGAGTAATTAATTGTCCTAGATATTGATAAAAAACGGGAATCATAGAAGTCATATGCCCCAAGTAAGACGGTTTACAAACATTCACAATATTAGGAAGCAATACCCCATTAATAAAATCCATATAATTATCCAACCTCACTGGCTGGCCGGGTATTTCAGAATTAAGAAAATGCTGAGTTAAGTTCTCCAACGGAATATCATTTGATATTTTTTCTGAATCAAGATAATTATGTATGGCTTTATCTATCCCTTCTTGGAAAGAAATTAAATCCCGATCTTGGTCATAAGAAGCAGAAAAATATTTCCTTATTAAATCAGATGCTTCTGTTTCATCTTCTAACATTAAGTTTCTCACAAAAAATATGAACCCCGGGAGGGTTATTGATAATAACATAGCGCTGAGCGCTGTTTCCTTAGTCAAGAAAGACCACCTCGGCTTCATTCAGTTCGTGTTCATACCGCCAAGCGTAGATTGTCACCGTCAGAGACATTTCTGAAAAAGCAATCAAAAGGAGAAAATCATGGATACTAGAACAACGAAACTAACCAGCCTATTATTGATGGTGTTATTGGCTATCACGTTAGCTACACCTTCTTTGTCGGAAGCTGGTAGAGGTCATCATCGGCATGGTCACCACCACCATCATGAGCACGGTCATCACCATTATGGCGGATACAATTATATATACAGCCAACCTCGTGGATACTATCGTCCTTATTATCCGCAACCGCAATACTACTATCCAGCACCGATATATAGCATACCACCTCAAATGATGATGGGGATTGATACCGGGCATGCCAGCTTTATGATACGCTTCTGACACAAAATGCTGGTGATAGCTGTATCAAACTGGCAACTATCATCAGTATTGTGACAAACACTCCAACATCAGGAGGTTGTTAAGTGATGACAAAATGGCAAAGTACCTTAATCATGGTACTTACTATAGCGTGCACGATAAGTCCGGTATTGGCTGTAGATAGAAACACCGCTACCAGCTATCGCCATACCGGCAGCACCATCAATGAAGAAAAAGCGATCAGCATCGTAAAAATGCATATTAAAGGCCGCGTATTGGCCATAAATCTTTTCGATCAAATCTATCGCATCAAAGTACTTGATCATCAGGGATCTATGCACATCGTTCAGGTTAATGCATTGGATGGCGCGATCATATCAATCTATTAATCATAATATCATGAATTAAAACATGATATTTTAAATTTTCAGACAATCAGAATGCGCATTCTTGTTATTGAAGATGAAATCAAATTGCAGCAACAGATTCGTCAGAATCTGGAATCTGCGGGCTATATGGTTGATACATGTAGCGATGGGAACGAAGGATTGTTTTTTGCCGCGGAATACCCAATCGATGCCGCGATTATTGATATCGGATTACCTGGAAAATCCGGATTGGAAATTATCAAAACCCTGCGTGAACGTGGCAGCTTATTGCCGATTCTGATCTTGACTGCCCGGAGCAGTTGGCAAGACAAGGTACAAGGGTTGGAAATGGGTGCCGATGACTACTTGACCAAACCGTTTCAAATGGAAGAACTGCAAGCACGAATTAAAGCATTGCTGCGCCGTTCCACCGGCATACCGCAAACCATCCTCAAATGCGGCCCCGTCGCCATTGATGTCACTGCGCAAATCGTTACTGTTAATTCGGAAACCATTGAATTAACTTCATTTGAATACCGTCTGCTCGAAGAATTAATACGCCATCACGGCGAAGTCCTTTCCAAGCATACACTTTCGGATTATCTGTATCCGCACGATGAAGATCGCGATAGCAACGTCCTGGAAGTCATGGTCGGCCGCTTACGCCGCAAGCTTGATCCCGACGGCACACTGAATCCGATCGAAACAATGCGCGGCCGGGGCTACCGTTTTACTCTGCCGTGCGATAAACATACATGAAATCCTTAAATCAACGCATCTTATCCAGCGCCACGCTGGTACTGATCATTTTCACCATCGGTATTGCTTGGGGATTGGATCGGGCTTTTTACGACAGTGCGCGGCTTGGTGTACAAGATCGGCTATTCGCCAAGCTGTTGATGCTTATGGGCGACACCGAAGTAGAAGAATCCGGGGAACTGGATGTGCCGACCAACTTGTTAGACGCAGAATTCGGACACGTCAATTCAGATACCTACGCATTTATTATCAATCACACCCAAACCATCGCCTGGCGCTCAACATCGTCACTCAATGCAAAAATTCCGCAGCTACGCCTCCTGGGAAAAGGCAAGAAAGAGTTCTCACAAATCAAACTCGACGGCAAGTCTCATTTTATCTACAGTTATGGCATTGTCTGGGAAACACAATCCGGTAATTATCCGCTGACATTCACTGTGATAAGCAGCGCTACACTTTTTGAAGATCAGATTGAACGCTACCGGGAAGATTTATGGGGATGGTTGGCACTCATGGCAGTACTTTTGTTAGCCACACAAATGCTGGTACTCCGTTGGGGCCTGCAACCGTTGCGCAAGGTTTCAGTAGAACTCGCCGCCATCGAATCAGGTCAACAGGAAATTCTAAAAGGAAATTATCCGAGCGAATTAAAGCTGCT
The DNA here is from genome assembly GCA_024281695.1 of Nitrosomonas sp. GTDB lineage: Bacteria > Pseudomonadota > Gammaproteobacteria > Burkholderiales > Nitrosomonadaceae > Nitrosomonas. The sequence goes on from JAMXAE010000185.1 coordinate 3,343, forward strand.
AACCGACAGCATCAACTCATTGATCAGTCATGAGCATAAGCAACAAAAACGCTATCGGAATGGATTGGCGGATCTGGCGCATAGCCTTAAAACACCGCTCGCCGTACTACAAGGTGCGGTCAGTAGCGATGAGGATGAATCACTGCGGCGCAAAACAATCCATGAACAAATCGATCGCATCGACAATATCATCCAATACCAATTGCGCCGCGCTGCAACCGTTGGCAGCTCACCAGGTATGGGATTGGTAATATTGCACCCACTGGCTGTAAGGATCGTCAATACCGTACAAAAAGCCTACCGCAACAAACGGCCTGAAATAATCATTGCCATCGACGATGACATCAGCCTGCGTATTGACGAGGGCGATTTGATGGAATTACTTGGTAATTTGATTGACAATGCCTTCAAATGGTGCAGGGATCGCATCGAACTCTCAGCATACTATGATGAGAATCAGGTTGTTATACAAATTAAAGATGACGGCCCCGGCATTGATTCTCGTCAAATCGCCAAAATATTGGAGCGCGGCGTACGCGCCGATCAATCCATACCCGGGCATGGCATTGGCTTGGCCATCGTACGCGACATCATGCAGGTTTATGAGGGAGGACTGTCAATCGAAAACAATCCAACCGGCGGTGCTTGCGTTACACTTCAGTTGAAGAAAAGTAAATAACCTTTTATATTTACAGCTGTTTAATTCAGGCTTTAACCAACGTCCAAACGCCTATCGCGATAAAACCTATTCCTGCAACGTACTGTAAATACTTTACATTGATGGTTTCCGACATCGCACTGCCTGCCAGAACACCCAGTGCGGAAGTCGCGATCAATGCTAGTGACGCACCGATAAATACCGTTAACTTACCAACCTCTTTGTCGGCAGCAAATAACATGGTCGCCAATTGTGTTTTATCCCCCAATTCGGCGATAAACACTGTAGCGAAAACAGTAAGTAAGATTTTGTAATCCATTTCCTGGAAATAGTGACTATGATAGTGATTAATAAAAAAACAAGAATACACGCTTACTGCGTGTATTCTTATACCAGAAAATTCAAGAAAAATTACAGCGCCTGGAAAATCACATCGTTTACCGATAATGCGGTAGATTGCTGTACGACACCAACAAAAGTAATGCTCGCCACATCATTAACAAAACTCACAATAATATCATTGCCTTGCACATTAATCCCAGTTATATAAACCACCAGTTGCTCAAAGCTCCCGATACCGAGTTCCGTGTTGAAGGCCACTTTGTCGACACCGGGAACGAAATCCTGGAAAATGAAATAACCCGCATTGGCCAAGCCAAAAATATCCGAACCTTCACCGCCAATTATCGTATCGACGCCCAATTGCCCGACCAAAACATCATCACCGCCATTTCCACTTAACCAATTATTGACATTATTTGCAATCAGTTTATCGTTGGCGGAACCGCCATGGGCGCGCTCAATGACAGTATTCAATCCAAAGGATAAATTATTTATGGCTGCTTGACCGTCCGGCGTAAGGCCTATCGAACTCAGCGTACCCGGCGCCGCGACATTTAGGTTGAGTGTAACCGGCGTATGCATGCCTGATGCATCTAATGTATCGATTCCGCTGGTATCATAGATCGTTTGTACGACTTGTCCGCTTTCTTCGGTTAGTAAATAGACATCATCGCCAGTATTGATAGGTTTGGCGTTATAAAGATACGACAAGGCGGCGTAATCATACGGCCCTAAATTGATTCGCTCCAATCCTTGATTCTGTTCCGTATAGGACATGATGCTAAAAAGCTCGGAATCTTCGATATCGGTCAGAAAGGGCCCCTCATTTGCGGACGGATCGGCACTTTCCGCGGCGTTATAGTTACCGGGATGCTTCAACCCTAAGGTATGCCCTATCTCATGAATCAGCGTGGAATAAGCATCCGTGCCCGGAGTCACACCGGCTGTTTGGGGAACTTCGGATGCGTTGTTGATATAGAGATCTCCCGCGCTATCACCAAGTGATTGATCAGGGTAATACGCATAACCGACTGTATTTCCCTGTGCATTATTACCAAAGCGCAATTGACCGTAAGCAGATGCAGAATCGGTCATTTCCGTGAAATTAATTTCGAATAGCGACGAAATTGAGGTCAAAATCTCACGAACCACTGTTTTTTGCTCGTTCGTCATTACACTAAAATTATTGCCGTCCTGGGATGGATTAGCATACGTCGGCAATGCTGTCATGAAACTGAAAGTTATTTCAGTCACTGCATTTCCATTTTCCGCACCTCCCCATCGAATGTCGCTACCCGCAAGTACCGCATCACTCCGATAATCGTTCGTTATAACCGGCATAATTTTCTCCGCAGTCATTCATAAATAC
>JAMXAE010000186.1 GCA_024281695.1 Nitrosomonas sp.
GGCCAGTAGCTCAATTGGCAGAGTGTCGGTCTCCAAAACCGAAGGTTGGGGGTTCGATGCCCTCCTGGCCTGCCATGGTGTTTTTTTGGGTAGTATTTGTTCGTATACCTATAGGTAGAAAGAAGTTGAATTATCTATAGTAATATAATGCGAGGTGTAGTTTAATCGATATTGATGAGCTTGCTTTTGAGAGAGAAAATAAGGCTTAATCGAAGTTTGGAAGCTATTTTTCGCATGAATATTATAATTATAAAGCGTAAAGGATTCGGTAAACGTGAATAAGATAAAGCTTGGGCTTGTATTTATATTTATTGTGATTGGTGTTGGGGGCTTCATTTACTTAAGTGAAAACGCAATGATAATGCGTGTATTGTCCTTATTGATCGGATTTTTGCTAGCAGCAATTGTCGCGGGGTTCACAACCCAAGGACAAGAATTTTACGTGTTTTGTAGAGAATCATCTGAGGAAACAAAAAAGGTAGTTTGGCCAAGTCGTAAAGAAGCACTCCAGACATCAGGTGTAGTATTTGCTTTTGTTATTGCGATGGCTTTATTTTTGTGGCTTATTGATGCCGCTCTGATGTCACTCGTTAAACTTATGATGGATCAAAGTGTTTGATCATATAGTGCAGAGGAAAGAATGAGTATGAAATGGTACGTGGTTCACGCTTATTCAGGATATGAAAAAAGTGTACAGCGTACATTAAGAGATCGTATCGAGCGTGCCGGGATGCAAGATAAATTTGGTCAGATTTTAGTACCGGTAGAAGAAGTGATAGAGATGAAGGGTGGTCAAAAGAATATTAGTGAGCGGAAATTCTTTCCTGGTTATGTGCTGGTTGAAATGGAGATGTCTGATGAATCATGGCATTTAGTCAAAAATACAGATAAGGTTACAGGGTTTGTCGGTGGTTCGATCATGAAACCAACACCGATAAGTCAAAAGGAAGTTGATAATATTCTTCATCAAATCCAAGAAGGTGTGGAGAAGCCAAAGCCAAAAATATTATTTGAAATGGGTGAGGCGGTAAGAGTTAAGGATGGTCCATTTACAGATTTCCATGGCAATGTAGAAGATGTCAACTACGATAAAAGTAAACTTAGGGTTTCAGTTTCGATATTTGGACGACCAACACCAGTTGAGCTTGATTTTAATCAAGTAGAGAAATCTTGACGATATCGCTGAAGCATATTATTCAATAGTGCTTAATTAAATAATTTATTTATTCTGAGCAAGTTTTGTTTTTTGATTATATGGAACTGGGGAGAGTGAGTAATGCTCGTTTGTACCCAATAGGAGAATGAAGTGGCAAAGAAAATAACTGGGTATATTAAGTTACAGGTACCAGCTGGTAAGGCTAATCCGAGTCCGCCTATTGGTCCTGCATTGGGTCAGCGTCAGCTAAATATTATGGAGTTTTGTAAAGCATTTAATGCAGCTACGCAGAAGATTGAGCCCGGGCTGCCGGTTCCAGTAGTAATCACGGCCTATGCTGACAAGAGTTTTACATTCGTAATGAAGACTACACCAGCATCAGTCTTAATTAAGAAAGCTGCCGGAGTTAGTAAAGGAAGCCCTAGGCCACACTTAGATAAAGTTGGAAAGTTGAGTCGTAATCAAGCAGAAGAGATTGCTAAAACGAAAATGCCAGATTTAACGGCTGCAGATTTGGATGCTGCTGTACGTACTATTGCGGGCAGCGCAAGAAGTATGGGTATAGAAGTAGAGGGTGTATAAAATGGCACAATCATCAAATCGCTATAAAGCTATAGCAGGAAAAATTAATCGTAATAAAACATATGAAATTGATGAAGCATTTGGACTGGTAAAAGAAGCAGCAACAGCTAAATTTGATGAATCAATTGATGTAGCAGTTAATTTAGGTATTGACGCAAAAAAATCAGATCAGGCAGTGCGTGGATCAGTTGTTTTGCCGGCGGGAACAGGAAAAACAGTGCGTGTCGCAGTGTTTGCACAAGGTGATAAAGCTAAAGAAGCTCAAGAAGCAGGTGCAGATATCGTAGGTTTTGATGATTTAGCAGCTGAAATTAAAGCAGGTAATATAAACTTCGATGTCGCAATAGCGAGTCCGGATGCGATGAGAGTGGTTGGTCAATTGGGTCAGATTCTGGGGCCGCGCAGCTTAATGCCAAATCCAAAGGTCGGTACTGTTACTACGGATATCGCTGGTGCTGTTAAGAATGCAAAAGCAGGGCAAGTGCAATTTAGAGCTGATAAGACCGGTATTATTCATTGCACAATTGGGCGTGCATCATTTGAAGTGAATGCATTAAAGCAAAATTTAACGGCATTAATTGATGCACTCAATAAATCTAAACCAGCCTCATCAAAAGGTGTTTATCTGAGAAAGATATCTATCTCGAGTACTATGGGTATAGGGATTCGAATAGATCATACGAATATAACGCAATAATAAAGAACTTTGGGCCACTGAATAGTTATTTTATATTTAGTGGATTGTCAAAGATCACTGGGGTATACAAAAAATAGCTGATCCTAAAGTTTATTTAATATACTTAAATTCTTAATTATAAGAAGAACTGCTACAAAAAATGTAATTTATTTTAGTTCCGTATTATTGTTAGGTGCCCAGCGTAGATGGTGTACCCAGACCGGGAGTTGTATTTTCCTGGTTTAAGGTCGCCGGTTTTTGTAGTATTTGGAAGAGAGCGCTTCTTCTACCAAATATTATTTTTACTGATGGAGAATGAACCTTGAGTCTTAATCTTGAAGAGAAAAAGGCAATAGTAGCGGAAGTGAGTGCGCAGGTTGCTAAAGCACAAGCTATTATTATTGCAGAGTATCGAGGGATGGAAGTTGGTCAGATGACACAGCTCAGAGCAAGAACACGTGAGTCGGGAATTTATTTTCGCGTTATAAAAAACTCATTGGTTCGTCGTGCTGTTGCTGATACACCATATGCAGAATTGGCTAAGCATATGGTCGGGCCGCTTGCATACGGTATTGGTGCTGATCCAGTGGCAGCTGCAAAAGTACTGCATGAATTTTCTAAAGATAATGAAAAATTCGTAATTAAAGTTGGTGCAATGGGTGAACATGTGATGTCGCGTACGGAGATTACTGCACTTGCTGCACTACCAAGTCGTGACGAGTTGCTATCTAAATTGTTAGGAACAATGCAAGCTCCAATTACCAAGTTTGTTCAAACACTGAATGAAGTTCCGACTAGGTTCGTGCGTGGCCTGGCGATGGTGCGCGATAACAAATAAATCTTAAAATTTCCATCTAACTCGTAGCAAAATATAGAAAATATCCAGGAGAAAATAATGGCTGTAACAAAAGATCAAATATTAGAAGCAATTGCGAGCATGACTGTGCTTGAGCTATCACAGTTAATTAAAGAAATGGAAGAAAAATTTGGTGTATCTGCTGTTGCGGCAGCAGCAGTTGCTGTGGCAGCTCCTGGCGGTGCTGGTGCGGCTGTAGAGGCCGAGCAGACTGAATTTAATATTATTCTTACATCAGCAGGTGAGAGTAAGGTAAATGTAATTAAAGTAGTAAGGGCAGTAACAGGTTTGGGATTGAAAGAAGCAAAAGATCTAGTTGATGGTGCACCTAAGCCTGTCAAGGAAGGAGTATCTAAAGAGGATGCTGCTGCAATCCAGAAACAGTTGATAGAAGCTGGTGCTTCTTGCGAAATTAAATAAAAAAACTATAAAGTTCTGGGGCTGGTGAGCTTTTAGGGCTACCAGCCTTTGGTATTTTGACCATTTACTATGTCATTGTGGGCAATTAAGCATTGATAGTTATTTGGCTTCAACCCTTCAATCCTCTGTCTTCTTCTCCCGGAGAAAATTCATGAGCTATTCGTTCACCGAGAAAAAACGTATTCGTAAAAGTTTTGCCAAACGCACAAGCGTGTTGCCAATCCCATTTCTTCTCGCTACTCAGCTCGAATCATATGCTGCTTTCTTGCAGGAAAGAATAGCGCCTAATAAGCGTCAAAATCAAGGACTCCAGGCCGCTTTTAATTCGATCTTTCCAATTGAGAGTCACACTAAAAATGCACGTCTCGATTTCATCAGCTACGAGCTTGGATCACCTGTATTTGATGTCAAAGAATGTCAGCAACGTGGACTAACTTATGCATCGCCTTTGCGTGCCAGAGTAAGACTGACGATTATGGATAAAGAAACATCCAAACCGACAGTTAAGGAAGTCAAAGAGCAGGAAGTTTATATGGGTGAGATTCCGCTGATGACTGATACTGGATCATTCGTTATCAATGGGACTGAGCGTGTGATTGTTTCACAGCTACATCGCTCGCCGGGTGTGTTTTTTGAGCATGATCGTGGTAAGACTCATTCGTCAGGAAAACTATTATTTTCTGCGCGCATCATACCGTATCGTGGATCTTGGCTCGATTTTGAGTTCGATCCGAAGGATTGCTTGTACTTCAGGATAGATCGGCGCCGGAAAATGCCTGTTACTACATTATTGAAAGCAATTGGTTGTACTTCAGAACAAATATTAAAAGAATTTTTTATATTTGATTGTTTTAATTTTTCAGATAAAAGTATCCAATTTGAACTTGTGCCTGAGCGCTTGCGTGGTGAAGTAGCTAGTTTTGATATTCTAGCCAAAGGTAAAAAAGTTATTGTTCAGAAAGATAAACGTATTACAGCTAAGCATATACGTGAAATGCAAGAAGCTAAAATTGATCAACTGGATGTTCCCGAGGATTTTTTGTTAGGACGAATACTCGCACAGAATATCGTTGATAAAGAAACAGGTGAAGTTGTAGCATTAGCTAATGATGAAATTACAGAAGAGACATTGATTAAGCTTAATAAAGCAAATATAAAGAAAATTAATACGTTGTATGTGAACGATCTTAATCATGGTGCTTACATCTCACAAACCTTAAAAATTGATGAAACGATCGATGAAATGACTGCGCAAGTTGCTATTTATCGAATGATGCGACCTGGTGAGCCGCCAACTGAAGAATCCGTAAAAGCCTTGTTTGCGGGTTTGTTTTATTCATCTGAGCGCTATGATTTATCCGTTGTAGGGAGAATGAAGTTTAATCGGAGAGTGGGTAAATCTGAATTGACAGGATCACAAACTTTGTCGAATGAAGATATTATTGCTGTAATCAAGATACTAGTCGAATTACGCAATGGGCGTGGAGAAATAGATGATATTGATCATCTAGGCAATCGGCGAGTACGTTCGGTAGGTGAGTTGGCAGAAAATCAATTCCGATCGGGCTTAGTCCGTGTAGAACGTGCAGTGAAAGAGCGCTTGAGTCAGGCCGAATCAGATAATTTGATGCCTCATGATTTGATCAATGCAAAGCCAGTTTCAGCAGCAGCTCGTGAATTTTTTGGATCAAGCCAATTATCCCAGTTTATGGATCAGACGAATCCGTTGTCTGAAATTACGCATAAGCGTCGTATTTCAGCTCTGGGACCAGGTGGATTAACACGAGAAAGAGCTGGTTTTGAAGTACGAGATGTACATCCAACACACTATGGTCGTGTATGTCCAATTGAAACACCTGAAGGGCCTAATATTGGTCTTATTAACTCATTGGCATTATATGCGCGAACTAATGAGTATGGATTTATTGAAACACCTTATAGTAAAGTAAAAGATTCTCGAGTGACAGAAGAGATAGATTATCTATCTGCGATAGAAGAGAGTAATTA
>JAMXAE010000187.1 GCA_024281695.1 Nitrosomonas sp.
CAAAGGAAGAAGACCTACCCGGTTGGTTTGATGTGCCAACTCATGGATGTGAGTCGTAGCGCCTACTATGATCATGTCCGCTGTACTGACTATTCTGAGAAGCAATGTCACGAAGAAATACTTGAAATATTTTGAGGTGTGACGGCAAGAATGGAGTCTATAGGTTTAAGCAGTTAGTAGATTTGCATAGAAGCAACAAAGCATCGGGCAGGAATTTACCCGCATCGATCGCCCTCAGACCAGCGGTAAAGCTGAATAAAAGTTTGAATAATGCCACTCTCTTATGAAATACTCACCACTTATTTCAATTAACCTCCCAGCAAACAACTGTAAGATTTCTTACACAAGAGTATTCTTAAAGGATCATTTCCATTGTTTCTCAAGGAATGTGAATTCAGATTAATTTTGGAGCAAAATAACAGCTAGAAATTTTGAAATATTGGACTCAATTTAACCTGATCTACACAATCCTTTATTTATTGTTTTATCCGATGATTCCTTAATTTTGTGGTTTTTCATAGGCGAAAGCTATATATTTGTTGATCTGGATTACGTTGACTTAATAGTGTGATTAAACTACAATGCTTGTCTTTTTATGTGCGGATAATTACTGTCTCTTCCAGGGCCAGGGAAAGAGTTTATGTCTTGGGTAAGAAATAGGTCTTTGAGTGTGGTTATTCGTGTGCAATTGTTTGTTATCTTGATTGCGGTAATTATATTTTTTTTGGGGTTTTTAAATGATACGCATGTCTTGGTATCAGTAATGTTTGGGGGGGGGGTTGGTGTGATATCCTCGCTGGCTTTTGCGGTGATTGTGTCTGGGCATGAAGGGTTTTCAGCTAGCGGAGTGATTAGAACAGCGTTAAGGGCTGAAGCTGTAAGAGTAATATTGATTGTGGTTTTGTTGTGGATAGTGTTCAAAAATTATGAAAATGTTAATGCATTTGCGTTTATTGGAGCATTTACTCTAACAGTCTTGATTCATAGTATGGCGCTGTTTGTGCCAAGCAACGCAAAGCAATGATAAGGTAAATTTATAAAAATAAAATGGATAGCAAATGGCGTCAAATATAGAGCTTACTCCAACATCATATATAGATCATCACTTAACTAATTTAACATCGCAGATCGGAGAGGGGTCTTTTTGGGTTTTGCATGTTGATACTTTGGTTACATCCTTGATTTTGGGTATTTTAAGTTTTGGATTTATTTGGCTAGTGGTACGTAAGGCAACTCCGGGTGTTCCATCTAAGCGTCAGGCATTCATCGAGCTTGCGATAGAATTTATTGATACTGAAGTAAAAAACACTTTTCATGGTAATCGGCATGTGTTTGTTGCGCCAACTGCGTTAACAATTTTCGTGTGGGTTCTGATGATGAATTCTATGGATATTCTGCCAATTGATATTTTGGCTTGGATTTATGAGCACGTTTTTGGTTTGCATAATTGGCGATCAGTGCCAACAACTGATGTAAATACTACTTTTGCATTGGCGCTATCGGTTTGGTTTTTGATGATATTCTTTAGTTTGAAGGTTAAAGGATTTGGTGGTTGGATGCATGAGCTTTTTTGTACCCCATTTGGAAAAAGTCCATTACTCTGGGTGCTGAATTTATTGTTTAATTTTATCGAATATGTATCTAAGCCATTGTCTCACTCGTTGCGTCTTTTTGGGAATATATATGCGGGTGAAATAATTTTTCTGTTGTTGGGAATGTGGGCGGCAACAGGGGTAACGGGGGCAATATTCGGTGCAGTTTTGGGGGCTGGTTGGGCGATATTCCACATATTGATTGTTACATTGCAGGCGTTTATTTTTATGATGTTGACGGTTGTGTATATATCGATGGCGCATGAATCACATTAGGCATTAATAGTTTAGAAGGTTTTATTTGTTGCAAAATCATTAATCTTAACAAAGGAAAAATAAAATGGAGAATTTGCAGTATTTGGCAATGATTCAGGCATATACCGGAATAGGTATTGGTTTGATGATCGGACTTGGAGCTGCGGGTGCTTGTATCGGTGTGGGTGTGATGTGTAGCCGTTTTCTTGAAGGTGCGGCGCGTCAACCAGAAATGATACCTACCTTACAAGGCAAGGTATTTCTTTTGCTCGGTTTGACCGACGCTTCTTTTATTATTGCTGTAGGTTTGGCCATGCTGTTTGCATTTGGTAATCCATTGCTGGCAGTTATTAAATAATAATGTTATTGCTGGATAGATTAGATATTACAGGCTTGTCATGAATATTAACTTTACTTTAATTTCTCAGGCGATAGCCTTTTCAATATTTATTTGGTTCACCGTTAAATTTGTGTGGCCACCGTTATTGCGCGCGATTGAAGAACGTCAAAAAACTATTGCTGATGGATTGGCGGCTGGTGAACGCGGTCGTCATGAATTGGAATTGGCAAGTCAACGTTCTTCTGATGTATTGAAAGAAGCTAAGCAACGTGCTTCGGAAATAATTTTGCAGGCTGAGAAGCGGGCTGCAGAAATTGTTGAAGAGTCTAAAAGAACTGCAAAAGAAGAGGGTGATCGCATAATTGCTGGTGCAAGGGCGGATATAGAGCATGAGGTATTCAGTGCAAAAGAGTCTCTGCGTCAACATGTTGTTGAATTAGCTATTGCCGGCGCTGAAAAAATACTGCGTCGTGAAGTGGATGTCAAAGCGCATGCTGATATGCTTGCTTCTATCGAGGAAGATTTGAAATAATGGCTGAAGCGATTACAGTTGCGAGACCTTATGCGGAAGCAGTGTATAAGTTGGCGGTTGCTGGTGATAGTCTGGCGCAGTGGTCAAAAATGTTGCAATTTGCAGCATTGGTCGCTGAGGAGGATCATGTAAAGCAACTTATTGGTAATCCGGTAGTTTCTGCAAAACAGCTTGGGGAATTGTTTCTGGAGATCGGACGAAGTAAATTTAATGCCGAGGCCCGTAATCTGATGATGTTGCTGACAGAAAATAAACGGATAGCTGTTCTGTCGCAGATTAGTCAATTATTTGAACAATTAAAAGCACAGCATGAAGGCGTATTGGAAGCGAGAATTGTGAGTGCGTTTGCGATGGAAAGTAAGCAATTGAAGAAACTGATTGATGATCTCGAACAAAAATTTAAGCGCAAGATAGAGGCACAAGTAAGTGTGGATCCGGAATTAATAGGTGGAATTAAAGTTGAAATTGGTGATGAGATTCTTGATGCCTCAGTTCGCGGTAAACTTGAAGCCATGGCCGTTGCCCTTAAAAGCTAGGAGTTAAATGAAATGCAGTTAAATCCATCCGAAATCAGTGAGCTGATTAAAAAAAGGATTGAAGGACTTGTTGATACAGCAGAAGTTCGTACGCAGGGAACTATTGTTTCTGTAACGGACGGTATTGTACGTATTCACGGTTTGTCAGATGTGATGCAAGGTGAAATGCTGGAATTTCCCGGTAATACCTTCGGCTTGGCCTTAAATCTCGAACGAGATTCAGTGGGCGCAGTTATTATGGGAGCATATGAGCACATCTGTGAAGGCGATACAGTCAAATGTACTGGACGTATTCTGGAGGTGCCTGTTGGTGAAGGTTTGCTGGGCCGTGTTGTAAATGCATTGGGGCAACCTATAGATGGCAAAGGGCCAATTACAGCAGTAAGGTCTGAGCCAATCGAAAAAATAGCACCAGGTGTAATTTGGCGTCAATCAGTTGATCAACCAGTTCAGACCGGTTTGAAATCAGTGGACTCGATGGTACCAGTTGGGCGTGGGCAGCGAGAATTGATTATCGGTGACCGCCAGACAGGGAAAACTGCGGTAGCAATTGATGCGATCATTAACCAGAAAGGTCAAAACATGTTCTGTATCTATGTTGCGATCGGACAGAAAGCATCTTCGATTGCAAACGTGGTGCGTAAACTGGAAGAGCATGGTGCCATGGAATACACCATTGTGGTGGCAGCAACAGCATCAGAATCGGCAGCAATGCAATTTATTGCACCTTATTCTGGATGTACCATGGGTGAGTATTTCCGTGATAAAGGTCAGGATGCATTGATTGTTTATGATGATTTAACAAAGCAAGCCTGGGCATATAGACAAATCTCGTTGTTATTAAGACGCCCGCCAGGTCGTGAAGCTTATCCGGGTGATGTGTTCTATCTTCATTCACGTTTGCTGGAAAGAGCGGCAAGAGTTAGTGTTGCGTATGTTGAAAAGGCTACAGCAGGTGCAGTTAAAGGTAAAACTGGATCGCTGACCGCTTTGCCAATCATTGAAACACAAGCCGGTGATGTGACCGCATTCGTGCCAACCAATGTGATTTCGATCACAGATGGACAAATATTCTTAGAAACAGACTTGTTTAATGCAGGTATTCGCCCAGCGATTAATGCTGGGGTTTCTGTTTCGCGAGTTGGTGGTGCAGCACAAACAAAGGTTATTAAAAAACTAGGTGGTGGTATACGTCTGGCTTTGGCACAATATCGGGAATTGGCTGCATTTGCGCAGTTCGCATCCGATCTGGATGAAGCAACACGCAAACAGCTCGAGCGCGGAAAAATGGCAACAGAACTTATGAAGCAATCACAGTATGCAACACTTAGTGTTTCTGAGATGGCACTTACTTTGTTTGCTATTAATAATGGTTATTTTGATGATGTTGAAGTGAAGCGGGCATTAGCATTTGAATCTGCGCTGAAGAGTTTTATACGTAATCAGCATGGGACTATACTTGATAATATTGAAAAAACTAAAGAATTAGATGCGGATACAGAGAAGGATCTGACTGCTGCAATCAAAGAATTCAAGCAAAACGGAACATATTAAATAATGGCTGGCAGCAGAGAAGTACGAAATAAGATAAAAAGCGTAAAGAATACGCAGAAGATAACACGTGCCATGGAAATGGTGGCGGCGTCTAAAATGCGTAAGGCGCAGGATCGTATGAAAAAAGCACGACCTTACGGTGAAAAAATACGTAATGTTGCAGCGCATATGAGTCGGGCAAATACAGAGTACCGGCATCCATTTTTAATTGAACGGGATACCGTAAAACGTATTGGCATTATTATTGTGACGTCAGATAAAGGTCTTTGCGGCGGTTTGAATACCAATGTATTGCGTAAAGCTATTAATCAAATGAAAGCTTGGCAAACGGATGGTGAACAAATAGAAGTCTGCTGCATAGGCAATAAAGGCTTAGGTTTTATGAGTCGGATCGGTGCAAAAGTCACGTCGCAAGTTACGGGGTTAGGCGATACACCCGACATGGCGAAGCTTGTCGGTGCAGTGAAAGTGGTGCTGGATGGATATACACAAGATCAGTTTGATCGGGTTTATGTTTTTTATAATCGTTTTATCAATACCATGAAGCAAGAGCCTGTGATGGAGCAATTGCTGCCGTTGACAGATGAACGTATGCAGAAAGAAGAACAGAGTAGTGATAAACCACCAAAAGTTACTTGGGATTATATCTATGAGCCTGAAGCTAAGCCTGTTATAGACGATATTATGATACGTTATGTCGAAGCGCTAATATATCAGGCCGTTACCGAGAATATGGCATCCGAACAGTCTGCGAGGATGGTGGCGATGAAGGCTGCATCTGATAATGCAGGGAGTGTCATTTATGAATTAACATTGATTTACAACAAATCTCGAC
>JAMXAE010000188.1 GCA_024281695.1 Nitrosomonas sp.
AAAAGCAGGGTAGGCATTAACGCAACGTTTCCACTTAAGATATGGGAAAAATTGTCCAATCAAGTGAGGACACTTCTCAGTTTACGTTGTTTCATCTAATCAATAACTTTTACGCAAAAAGACTGTATATTGGCATGGTTGTGTGAATTTAAAGTATGCTTCGGCGGCGTATTATTACTCTGTCAGCATCCATTCCCGTTGATTACAAATCTCAATGGCATACCTTTGTAAGTCACGCAATATGGAATAATATTCACTGGCTGCCGTACCGTCAAAGACGGCGATAACTTCATATTCCCAAAAAGATGAACGGCCTTTTTCAAGGTGAACTGACAAATTCTTTAATGAATTACCGTAATTTTCTTTTGATAATCCTTGTTGAATTCCTTCAGTCATGATTTTAGGTATTTCAGCTGTACTTATTTGCTGATTTTTATTGTCAATGCCAAACTTGGTTTTTGCAATAAACCCAAATGAAAAGTTTCTGGGATTGGCAATTAAGAAATCCTCAATAGTGTATGTGATTGGCATTGTGCCATCGGGTAGTGATAATACGATATTTTCATGGGTAATATATTTCACCATCCCAAATATATCTCCATAAACCATTACATAATCCCCTTTTTTACAAGGAAACCAAGGTTCATCACTTAAAATAGGGCGAGAAACATATTTAGTTAATTCTGACAATGTCAGTCTCAACTTTAAATCAGGTAATAATGGATTCTTAAGATTAGTATAGTAATGTAAGCTCTCAATTTGCATAAGGATGCCATTATATACAATGCCTTCCCCCTCTCTTGCCGAGCCTGTATTGAGCAATAACCTTATTTCATCAATGTAAGTGGGTATTGAGCTTTTTAATACCCAAACAATGCTGATTAAAAGTACTATAGTGATACCAGTCATCACGGGGTCATCACGAACTTCTAGAACATAAAAGAATGCAATTAATGCCAACACCACCATAAGAAAATAATATATAAGCGTGGCAACTCTCTGATAATAACTTCTTGTTTTTTCTTCTCCACGATGAGTAATCCAGCTAATGAATCTTAGGAACAGAAGCATTATGGAACAAACCCCAATAAATGCTGTTATTGCGTATAAGAGTGTGGCCCCGCGTCCCGCAGCGATTTCTTGAATATATTCAACAAATGAAATCTCTTGGTCTGTTTGAAACTGTATCATTTCATCGCGCTGTAATTGCGCAACTTCAAATAGGTGCTTACTTTCTTTGAGTTGATCTTGCCATTTTTTAATGATTCTTTCAAATTCAACCAAGACTTCGTCTTGTAGGTTTTCCTTATCAATTTTTGAAATATGTTTAAGTGCCTCATTGATTCTTTGAATCTGTAATTGATGAAAGGCAATTTTATAATGTAGCGTATCCAATTTTCGCTTGTTTTCGGTTATTTTGTGCAATTCTCTCAAAAATGGCTGTAAGATATCTATTAGATCTTGTTGCCAATCAAATTCTTTTTTAGCTGCAGTTTCATCAATAGCCAACTCTATGCCAGCAGTGAGAATCATTTCAAAAGATGCTTCTTGATCAGAAATACCCTGTTGAATCATATCTATACTAGATTGAATTTTTTCTTTCTCTTGATCAGTTTTTGCTTTCCCTAATAATTGTAATTTTTCCTCAGCTTCTTTTCTGCGTGAATGTATACTTTTAATAATGTCATCAAGTTTAGTTATAGCTTGATCTTTTGCTAACTCTTGTCGGTTACTTCGAGAATACACCCCATCTTCTGTGCCCTGAGTATCGGAGGAAAGAGTTATGAAGGTGAAAATAACAATACAGCAAATTAGAAGCTTGATATTCATGGCCCGTTCAATACATATCAAGATAAAACTCGTATTTTGCATGTCTAATTTTTTGAAATGAATTGCCAAGTAAATATGTGTTTGATCACACTAATATAGGTAGAATTGAGAAGAATAAACAATCTCTCTACAAGAGTTAAGTATCAGACATTGTCGTGGGCTAGACTGTTTATATTAAAAATTCTCTTACAAATGCACAAAACCCTACAGTTATAAAATAAGCTGATAATAAAGACTAGAATGACTTCTAATCGATATTGATAATTCATAGACTTCTCTGTTAACAAAATAGGTCAGGTCCGAATTCTTTAATAACTGCGAGGAGACATAGCTTTATATTGATTGTTGGCGTTATGTCAGGATTGGCAAGGTGTTATGCCTACAAAATAATAACTAAGTTGACATAATTACATGCTAAGCGGAATGCACTCAGTTCGGTAACGCTCATAGAATCCGTGTTTTCTCTCGTTTGAGAGATGTGTAGGTTATTACAAGGCTTGTTCCTATGCCACCAGTGCAATATTGTCTTCTATACTAGAAGGCGTTTGCTCATAATACGGCTATAGTATCTCCCAATGAGGATTGGTTAAGCCCAAAAGATTAACAATCTGTCCTGTAGCAGCCGGGACTAAAGTAACCACTTTATCCAGGCTATGGCAGATTTGCTGCGTGCCTAAATTTGCGTACCGCGAACCCAGGCTGCGACAGCTTGTCCTTTTGAATTGACCACAAAACGGCTAATCTAGAATTTCACCGCGAGGTTATTATTGCTGGCATAAAGCTTTCTGGCTGTTTGACTCAGCGCAAAAGCTATGAATAGAAATTAATCGAGATGCAAAAAAGTCTGGGTAGAATATTGGGAGGGACGATGCTGTACGTGGCGGCGGAATTTCTGGAGAAGCAAATACCACACGAGTTGTGCAGACATCAGTCGGCCTGAATATATGATAAGAAAACCTGAAGAGGGAACTTCGACTTCTCAAAGAATTTATGGTCAAGTAGGTTTATTTATAAATCCCTAAAGAATTGCCGGATATTCATGATATGAAATGTAAAAAAATGTAAATAAAGTCTGCCAACTGAATTCAACTTGCAATTTACACTATCGCCGCCCATCATACCAAATTGGCAACTTCTTTTTGTCCTGCAAGGCTTTACGCGGACTGAACAGCACGCTCAAAATTTGATTGGCAATTTCCTGACCGGTATACAGCTGCACTTTACGCGGTGAAGTAACGAGCGGGTGGCGGGTTAGAATGGTGAATTTTAAGCCACGCTTTTGTCCCCATTTTTTAAGTAATTGACTCAGGTCAATTTCGTCAGCGGCAAACATCTCCTGATTAAATCCACCGACTTCACAGAATGCATCTGCCCGGCATACCACCAGTGCTCCTGATGCCCAATGAAACAGAACTGAAAACACTGTCCACAACCGCATCGCAGCGTTACCCCACCACGGCAAATCCGGCATGTGCATGACGCTACCGCAACCCACATATTTCCCAGTTTCAATCATTTTTAGAATATCTGTGATCATGCCGGGATTTAGCAAACTATCTGCATCTACAAACAACAACCAATCGCCTGTTGCCGCCGTTGCGCCGGTGTTGCGGGCGCGGCCAATTTGATTGATTGGCTCGAATACTACTTTTGCACCGGCTTGCTTGGCCAGTTCAGTGGTTTTATCGGTTGAATTGTTGTCAACGACAATCACTTCGTAAGTAAAGCCGGGTTTCTGATTGACAGTCAGTGAATCAGTAATGGAGTCCAGACAGTGCATGATTAGGCGTTCTTCGTTAAAGGCAGGGATAATGATTGAAAGATGCATAATTGATATGGTTTTTCTATGGAAAACGCTATTATCGCGTAAAACAGAATAAAAGCGAAAATTAGAGTCATGCAAAAAAATGAACAGGAAGTAGAATTGCCTTTGCCCCCCGGACCTCCTCTGTGGTCAGGCATACAGGATTATTGGCAGGGGCCGCCACAGTATTTTGAGAAATTGACGCGAACCTATGGCGACGTGGTGCGTTGGCGTGGCATGTTCACACTTTATACCATCAATAATCCAGATTATGTGCGACAAATCCTGACGCAAGGTTACCCGCAATTCATCAAAGATACTATTGACTATCGCGTAATCACCCAATCGCTGGGTAAGGGATTGGTAACGAGCGAAGGTGCACTTTGGCAGCAACAGCGTAGATTGATGCAACCGATGTTCACTAATCGCACTGTGAATGGCTTTGACTGCATTATAAACGCTATGACTACGCAAATGTTGCAACGCTGGGAACAACAACCTCCCGATACAACCATCTGGTTGGATCGGGAAATGGGCCATGTGGCGTTTCAGATTGTAAGCCGTGCTTTATTTAGCTCGGATATCGATCACTGTTCGGATGATATTGTTGAGATACTTAAAGTGATCAACACCAATTCCCAGACTTTGCGTGCCATGTTGAGATTGTTACCTTGGTTGCCCATACCGAGTAATCAGCATTTTCTGCATAAGAAGAAACAGCTTGATCAAATTGTGCATGAACTGATAGAGCGCCGACGCAGGCAGGGGATGGGAGATAACGACATGTTGGATCGGTTGCTGGCGGCAAAGAATGCGGAAACAGGGGAGGGAATGAGTGAAACGCAATTGCGCGATGAAATTGTGACCTTATTACTGGCTGGTCATGAAACCACAGGTACCGCTATTGCCTGGACATTGTACTTGCTATCACAGCACCCGCAAGTCGAAGCGCAATTAGTGGCTGAACTGAGCAGCGTACTAAGCGGTGTCCCAGCAACCGGCAGCGATCTTGCGCGATTACCTTATTTGAAAAAGGTCATGCAGGAATCTCTGCGCCTGTATCCTCCTATTTGGGCGATTGCTCGGAAAAATACCGAGCCACTAGAGCTCGGAGGCTACTGCATCCCAGCCAATAGTTATTTGGTCATTCCAATTTACAGTTTACACCGCCATTCGGATTATTGGTCGGATGCAGAAAGATTCGATCCTGATCGTTTTTCCCCGCAGCGTGCAGCGGCCCGCCATTCATACTGCTACTTGCCATTTTCTGCCGGTCCGCGTACTTGTATTGGTGCCAATATGGCTATGCTCGAAATCCAATTGGTGCTCGCGCAAGTGTTGCAGCACTTTCGTGTGATGCCGGTAGCAGGGCATCCGGTTGAACCTGTAGCGGAGATTACGTTTAAACCGCGTTATGGGTTGGCGGTGAGGGTTGAAGCACGTTAAATTTGGACAGAACGCGATGACTAAAGAGATAGAAGATGCACCGATATGGGAAATTGCGTTATTGATATTGGTTTATATAATTCCAATAGGCTTCTACTGCTACAGTTCAATGGCGAATGAAGGTCACTGGTTTTCTCGTTCTGGATCTTTAATGATCATTCTTGGTGCTTTTCTAGAATATCGAAATTTTGGTGTTCAACAATATTTGAGAGAAAAACGAGATGAAACATGGAAACCACGTCTTGAAATTGTTGCAAAGTTAAAATCTCGTTTTCTATTTGATATTCTTATTTTATTATCACTTATTTCCGGTACGGCTATTTGGGGTTACGGTGATTTATTATTTTAAAAGTGGACCGCACCGAATGAAAGTATTCGATGCAGTTTTCTTTGCTGAGAATGTCTTGTTAAGATAACTATGTCGGATCATCCATTTTATTTAGAACACATTACCGCCTACCCCTAGCAAGAAGGAGCCAAAATGTCAGAATTTGTTGTTTGTGCACTGTATAAG
>JAMXAE010000189.1 GCA_024281695.1 Nitrosomonas sp.
GGTAAAGATCCAAAAACTTTATTACAGGAGTTACTCCAAAGTCAAAAGTTAGCACTGCCAGAATACGCTGTGGTCGCGACAACTGGCAAGGCGCATAAACAGAGATTTAAAGTGGAATGCTTGATTCCAAACTTTAATATTCGAACTATAGGAGAAGGTGCCAGTCGTCGGAGTGCAGAACAAGCAGCTGCAAAATTAGCCTATGAAGAAACCTGTCTGCATCACTATATTTAATAAATTAACACTATGACTTTTAAGAATATATTAATTTCTTCTGATTTGTCAGAATGACTACTGATAACGATTTTCGTACTGGTTATGTTGCAATTATTGGTCGTCCAAATGTTGGCAAGTCAACATTATTGAATAAACTACTTCAGCAAAAGATTAGTATCACATCCAAAAAAGCACAAACAACTCGCTTTAGAATCAATGGCATTCTCACTAACGAGCAGACCCAGTTTATTTTTGTTGATACACCTGGTTTTCAAACGCAATATATGAATTGTCTAAATACTGCGATGAATCGGGTAGTTACGCAGAGTATACAAGATGTAGATGCTATTCTATTTGTCATTGAAGCCATGCATTTTGATCAACGCGATTTAATCGTGCTGAATATACTACCTAGAAATGTGCCCGTTATTTTAGTGATTAACAAAATCGATCAATTGACTGATAAAAATCAAATGCTTCCATTTTTAGCTGAGATGAGTAAGGTATTTGAATTTACAACTATCATACCGGTTAGTGCTATGCATAAAATCCAGTTAACTGAGCTATTAAATACAGTTCGTACTTATTTGCCAGTTGATCAGCCTTTATATGATAAAGATGAAATAACGGATCGTAGCGAACGTTTTATAGCGGGTGAATTTATACGTGAGAAATTGTTTCGCCTAATTGGTGATGAAATTCCCTATTCGACCAGTGTAGTGGTTGATCAATTCAAGTTAGAGGGTAATTTACATAAAATTTATGCCACCATCCTGGTTGAAAAACCGAATCAGAAAGCAATTATCATTGGGAAAAAAGGCGAGAAACTTAAGCTGATCGCTACCCAAGCTCGTAAGGATATGGAGCTGTTTTTCGGAGAAAAGGTCTATTTAGAAGTTTGGGTCAAAGTAAAAAATGGTTGGGCTGATAGTGAAAGCGTATTAAGAAGTCTTGGATATGAATAATCAGACATAGGTTGCTTTTTCTTGCGAGGTATCTTGGAACACACAGATTATGATTGAATTAGGTGTCAATATTGATCACGTAGCAACCCTACGACAGGCGCGAGGGACAAAATATCCAGATCCTATCGAAGCTGCACTGATCGCTGAGTCGGCCGGTGCCAATGCGATTACATTGCATTTACGTGAGGATCGCCGACATATTCAAGATAGCGATGTTGAAATTTTACGTGATCGTTTAACCACAAGAATGAATCTTGAAAGTGCAGTGACTGATGAAATGATCAACATTGCACTCAAAATTAAACCACACGATATTTGCTTGGTTCCTGAGAGACGAGAAGAATTGACGACAGAAGGTGGACTTGATGTCGTGAAGCATTTCGACCCAATTAAGCGTGTATGCCAGAAATTGGGAGAAGCGGGAATACGTGTTTCACTGTTTATCAATGCTGATCCACTACAAATCAATGCAGCAGCGCGCGCAGGCGCTCCAGTTATTGAAATTCACACCGGTAGCTATGCCGATGCGCCTACTGCTGATTTACAAGAAAAACAATTTTCTGAAGTGCAAAAAGCTGTTGCAATCGGGATTGATCTTGGTTTGAAAGTAAATGCCGGGCATGGTTTGCATTATGACAATGTTCAGTCAATCGCTGCCATTCATGAAATTTCCGAGCTGAATATCGGTCATGCTATTGTTGCTCGAGCTATTTTTGTGGGATTTAAGCAAGCTGTACAAGAAATGAAACAATTAATGCTTGAGGCGCGTGAATGATATATGGTATTGGGACTGATATTGTAGAATCATCACGTATTGCACATTCACTGGAGCGTTTTGGAGAACGGTTTGCACGGCGGATTTTAACCGATAGCGAATGGTTAGAATTTAATCAAAGTAGTAAGCCTATTTTGTTTCTGGCCAGTCGTTTCGCTGCTAAAGAAGCGCTTTCTAAAGCAATGGGTACTGGTTTACGTCATCCAGTCAATTTAACTTATATTACGATTACTCATGATAGTTTGGGAAAACCTTATTTCGAATTTCATCCTGATCTCCATCAATTAATCAATGATAAAGGGATTAAACAACACCACCTTTCTATCAGTGATGAAATAAATATGGCTTGTGCTTTTGTTGTCTTGGAGAAATGAATATGTCACTTGGGCCGGTTATGCTCGATATCGAAGGCACACAACTGACTGAGAATGACAAGAGGAGGCTTCTGCATCCACTCACTGGCGGCGTCATACTTTTTGCGCGAAATTATTCTAATAGCCGCCAACTGATTGAACTTACCCATGAGATTCATGGTTTACGGAACCCGCACTTACTCATTGCGGTTGATCATGAGGGAGGGCGTGTCCAGCGTTTCCAGAAAGATTTTACAAAACTCCCTGCGATGCGTGAATTGGGTAAAATTTGGGACAAGCAACCTACGCGTGCCCGCCATCTTGCTAAACAACTCGGTTATGTATTGTCAGCAGAATTAAATACTTGTGGTGTTGACTTTAGTTTTACTCCAGTACTTGATATTGATCATGGACAAAGCTGTGTTATAGGCGATCGTGCTTTTCACAATGACCCGAATGTTATCTCGGAACTTGCGCATCACTTGATGCTTGGTCTGAAAAAAGGTGGCATGCTGGCGATAGGAAAGCATTTTCCAGGCCATGGCTATATCAGGACAGATTCTCATCATGAGATATCAGTCGATCATCGCCCTTATGCTGATATTGCACTAAATGATTTGCTTCCATTCCATCAAATGATTGACTATGGATTAGCCGGGATAATGCCGGCGCATGTAATCTACCCTCAAGTTGATCAAAATCCTGCTGGTTTTTCCACGGCTTGGTTACAAAAGATTTTACGAGCTGAATTGCAATTTGAAGGCTGTATTTTTAGCGATGACTTAAGCATGCGAGGCGCTGCAGACTACCTTGAATCGATCGTGATGCGTGCGCAAGCCGCACTTAATGCAGGGTGCGACATGGTATTGGTTTGCAATAATCCCCAAGGTGCTGATGAGTTATTAAATCAATTGCGCTGGGAAATGTCGGCAATCAGTCTTTCTCGTTTGGCGCGGATGCATGCTAGAAATAATTTTGGATCGATGACAAAATTACGTGAGAACGGTGATTACGTACAAGCTGTCCGTGAAATCAGTAGTATAGGTTGTGAAAGTTGTAATCTACCATTACAGTAAGATTAGGTTTTAATTTTAAAATTAATTTTTTGATATTATTTTTTATAGGGATTATTCATGCCAGAATCATTTGATGTAGCAATCATTGGTGCAGGACCGGGAGGATACGTTGCTGCCATTCGTTGTGCACAACTGGGCATGAATACAGTTTGTATTGATGAATGGAAAAATACTAAAGGCAAAGCAAGCTTAGGAGGTACTTGTTTAAATGTAGGTTGTATTCCTTCAAAAGCTTTGCTGGAGTCTTCAGAAAATTTTTATCAAGCAAAATATAAATTTTCTAATCACGGTGTCATGGTAGAAAATGTATCCGCAGATATTTCGGTCATGATTGCTCGCAAAGACAAGATTGTTACTACATTTACAACTGGTATTGCATCATTATTTAAAAAAAATAAAATTAAATCTCTGCATGGGAGAGGAACACTCTTAAAGAGGGAACCATCCGCAGATACCTGGACAATCCGTGTTTCCGATAATGGAATAACAGAAGAGATACAAGCAAAATATGTCATTCTGGCGACGGGTTCAAATCCACGGCCGTTAAATTTTGTGCCGATCGATAATGAAATGGTTTTGGATAACTCAGGAGCACTGGCATTGACCGAAGTGCCGAAGCGCTTAGGGGTTATTGGTGCAGGTGTTATTGGTCTGGAAATGGGCAGCGTTTGGCGGCGACTAGGTGCTGAAGTGATTATTCTTGAAGCAATGCCAGGTTTCTTGATGGCGGTGGATGAACAAGTAGCCAAGGAAGCGAGAAACATATTTTCTAAGGAACCCGGTTTACAAATTCATACAGGTATCAACATTCAATCCATTCAAGCTTTAAAGAAAAATGTAGTTGTTAATTACAGTGATTACAGTGGCCAGGAGCAAACCTTAGAAGTTGATAAATTAATCGTTGCTATTGGTCGTGTTCCTAATACCGCTGGATTAGGTGTCGAGGATAATGGCTTATTATTGGATGAGCGTGGATTTGTTGCGGTCGATCAGCATTGTCGTACCAATTTAACCAATGTTTATGCCGTAGGTGATGTTGTACGAGGCCCCATGCTTGCGCATAAAGCATCTGAGGAAGGAGTTGCTGTTGCTGAAATGATCCTGCATCAGGAAAAAAATAAAACCGGTGAGAATGAAGCTGTTGATTTCAATACAGTGCCTTGGGTTATCTATACGGCACCGGAAATTGCTTGGGTAGGAAAGAATGAACAAGAATTGAAGGCTGCCGGTATTGCATATAAAGTAGGGCAGTTTCCCTTTATTGCTAATGGGCGTGCACGCGCTATAGGCGAAACTAGTGGATTTATTAAGGTGTTAGCGGATGAAAAAACTGATCGTGTATTAGGTGTCCATATGATAGGACCACATGTTTCCGAGCTGATATCGGAAGCTGTAATGGCGATGAAATTTTCAGCCAGTAGTCAGGATATCGCCTGCATTGTACATGCACATCCATCGTTATCAGAAGTGTTCCACGAGGCTGCTCTAGGAGTGGATAAGCGTGCTTTGCACATATAGGACTTGGGAATTTAACTTTCCATGTTTTTTACACTACTTATCCGCTACCCCTTTGGGTTATTGTCGTATTTAAACTCTAGAAACAATGAGCTTTGTTTGGATCAACGGTGCATGACCAACGTAATTGATGAACACCGCCTGCTTTATTTACGATATATTCCGCTTTTAATTGCTTATTTTGTTCAATTGTTAAAGAAGCTTTTTCAGGAATAAAGCGTTCCTGACTCCAGAATCTAATTCTACAAAAATCATCATCTGAACGGCAGAGTCTATTAATAGCAGCACTATAGACTGTTTTATCCGTATATACACTATGATCAATCAGTACCATATGAACAAATTTCCCAGAACTTCCCATTTCGATCGAGCGAACGACACGCCATCCAGTACCACTCTCTAATTGGGGTGAAGATTCTGCTTCAGAATGATCTTCTCCTTCATGAGAAAAAGCACTATAAGGTGTAGCAAGTATCAAAATTAGTAGAGCGCTGGTCAATAGTTTATGCATAAATTCTCCCTGGCAAATGCCAATTTATTATTTATAAAATATATTCTTTTTTAACACATTGCTTCCAGATAAATTTTTACTTTTACTGGATAATTCTTGCAGCGGGGCAGTATACTTGAAATTCGTATTCTGGACATTATTGATAAATTAGTTGTCCAATGTTGCTATGTAATAAGCCA
>JAMXAE010000190.1 GCA_024281695.1 Nitrosomonas sp.
AGCATGCTGCTCATCACGCCCATCAATTCACTTTCATCAACTCTTTTTCCATATAACAGCATGTCCGTCATCGCAGAGCCACCGATTAGCATGACAAGACCAATAATTAAAATTTGCCCAACCAGATAGATACCACCGATAGTGATCAACGGTGCTGCATTGGTTTTGAAAGCAATAAATAAATGAGTAATTTCAAGAGGCTTGCCTTGCTCCATATGTTTACATCCGATCATAATCCCAGCCAAAAATACAGGCGAAACTAACGTAAAAATAAATTTCCCTAGCAAAGGCACGAAAGACATACTCATGGCGATCAGAATCAATGTAAAGCATACTAATATCCAAACCATCGGAGTTTTCCGGAATAGATAGAAGCCGCTTAAGATCCATTGCAGTCCTTGTTTTGCGTTGACTTGATGAATTTCCATGGATGTTTCTCCAGTTAAGTTTTAATTATTATTTAAATCCAAAGCTGCTGTAGTCTGGATGGATCTCTAACATGATTCTTCAATATTTCCTTGAAATGTCCTGGGTCTTTTGCGTGCGTCAATTCTCCCGGCCGCGGTAAATAATAGTCGTATAGCCTGGAAATCCAGAAACGTAGAGCACCTGCACGCAGCATGGCTGGCCAGGCATCGTGTTCAAAAGAGGATAGCGGTCGAATGGTATGATAAGCTTTAATAAGCGAAAGCGTGCGTGTTCGGTCTAATATTTTATCCTCAGTCATGCACCAGTCATTAGCAACAATTGCCAGGTCGTATAAGAAAGCATCGTTGCAGGCAAAATAAAAATCAATGACACCACCGATTTTGTGGTCAGTAAACAGAATATTGTCGCGAAACAAGTCAGCATGGATAACGCCATTGGGTAGTGTTGTGGATTGTTGCGCTAACTGAAAATCCAGTTCATTGCTCAGTAGCGATTTTTCATCAGCTGATAGAAATGGCGCGATTTCCGGCGCTCTTGCTTGCCACCATCTTAACCCCCGTGGGTTTTCCATTTTATGGGGATAGGATTTTCCGGATAAATGCATACTTGCCAATACCTTCCCGACTTTTGCACATTGCTCTGCGGTTGGATGTGTCAATGAATTACCTGGTAAGCAGGTGACGATAGTGGCTGGTTTGCCATTCAGTTCACCCATTAGCGTATTATCCAATCTGAGGATAGGAGCAGGGCAGGGAATGTCATGGCATGACAAATGCGCCATTAGGTTCAAGTAATAAGGCAATTCCTGTTCAGTTAGTTTTTCAAACAACGTTAATACAAATTTGCCTTGCGAGGTCGTGACAAAATAATTGGTATTTTCAATACCAGAGGAAATACCTTGAAGGCTGATGAGTTGCCCCAGTGCATAATTTTTCAACCAAATCGTAAGTTGCTTAACAGTAACGGGTGTAAAAACAGACATGAGTTAGTGGAGTAAAAAAACGGAAAAGAAGTCAGAGGTGATGAATTTCATGGGATTAAATTTTCTTTCGTTTTTTATTGATTATTAAAATCTCAGGAGTTGCCACATGGGTGGACTGACATCGATGCCTGCCTCACCCGCATGAGTGTGCGAACCTCTGCCGGTATTTTTCTTCAGATAATAAGGTGGACCAATACGCGGAATCACTTTAATCATTAGAAGCTCACCATTGATGCGATGTTCTTCAATGGTGTCTTCCCCTCGTTTTATAATCGTAACGTGTGTTTCCAGCTCAGGATCAGGCTCAAACTCTGGCGGAAGTGGCGGTGGCGATTCAGGTAAAGGGATCAGATTATCCGGTTGCGCAGATTTCTTCGACTGTTTTGGCTCCTCGGATTGCGCCATGACAGGTATTGTAGAGCTTAACAGCATTATTAAAATAAGTCGGTACATATTGGTTCCCGCTGAGTCAGGATCATAGTGTATTCTACCTAAAGTCGTAGATAACGGTTAAAGATTGAGTTGAATTTCTCTTTCAGCCGCGGTGGGCTCAAATCCACTGGTTTCATAGTACTGAAAAATTGCGTTTACTACCTGAGTGGGTTCATCGATGATTTGAATTAAACCCATATCCTCAGCGGAAATAAATCCCTCAGAAATTAATGCTTGTTGGAACCAATCGAGTAATCCACGCCAGAATTCTGAGTAGACTAGAATGATGGGCATTTTCCGAGTTTTTCCAGTTTGCACCAGCGTCAATGCTTCCATCAGTTCGTCTAGCGTACCAAAGCCGCCCGGTAATACTACATACGCAGTCGCAAACTTAACGAACATGTATTTGCGTGCAAAAAAGTGCCTAAAGGTCTGGCTGATATCCTGATAAGCATTGCGATGTTGTTCGTGAGGCAATTGAATATTTAAGCCAATACTGGGCGATTTTCCAAAATAAGCACCTTTATTGGCAGCCTCCATAATACCAGGCCCTCCTCCGGAGATAACTGCAAAACCGGCATCAGAAAGTTGCTTGGCAATTTGTTCGGCTAATTGATAGTGTGGGTTGTTTGGGTTGGTGCGGGCACTGCCAAAAATACTTACAGCCGGTTGAATGGCATCAAGACGCTCGGTTCCTTCAACAAACTCTGCCATAATCCCAAATAAGCGCCACGACTCTTTTGCTGACCAAGGTTTGTCCACAGATAGGTGGGTGGCGGGTTTATCTTGTAAGCTCATAGGAATATCTTATAAATGAAAACATTGCTGCTGGTTGATGGCTCATCCTATCTGTATCGCGCTTTTCATGCGTTACCCGATTTACGTAATCGAAAAAATGAACCGACAGGTGCAATCCATGGTGTGCTCAATATGCTTCGACGTTTGCACAAAGATTACCACGCTGATTATAGCGCGTGTGTGTTTGATGCAAAAGGTAAAACTTTTCGCGATGAACTATACCCTGAATATAAAGCACATAGACCTGCTATGCCACAGGATCTGGTAATGCAAATTGCGCCATTGCATGCTTGTATTCGTGCCATGGGGTGGCCTATGCTCATTATTGATGGTGTCGAGGCCGACGATGTAATCGGTACCTTGGCAAAGCAAGCCGTTAAAGAAAATATGCGTTGTATTATTTCAACCGGTGATAAAGATATCACCCAGTTGGTGAATCCACAGATAACATTGGTTAATACTATGAGTAATGAAGTGCTTGATGAAGCCAATGTACTGGCTAAGTTTGGTGTGTCACCGGAACGTATGCTCGATTATCTGATGCTGGTAGGCGATACTGCTGATAATGTGCCAGGTGTGGAAAAAGTAGGGCCTAAGACGGCTGTTAAGTGGTTGACGCAATATGGATCGCTGGATAATATCATTGCACATGCTGATGAGATTCAAGGCGTTGTTGGCAATAATTTACGTAAAGCGCTAAGCTGGTTTGATACGGCGCGTCAGTTAATTACAATCAGATGTGATGTGGAGTTGCCGATTAAAATCACTGAACTTGAACCTAAACCCCAAAATACCGAGCAGCTGATCGTGTTATATGAGCAACTGGATATGAAAGCATCGCTGCGCGAACTTCGCCAACAAAGCGATAACGAGCAATCCGTTCTGGTCGGCTCCAAAAAGAACCTGATTCATTTGACAGTTGATCACGGTAATAACCCTCCTACTAATCAGACGTATGGAGGAACTTACCAGACTATTTATACTGAAACACAACTCGACGATTGGATCATGCGACTCAATACCACACGACTGGTGTCAGTCGATACTGAAACAACCAGTTTGGATCCTATGCAGGCAAAACTGGTGGGTATTTCGTGGTGTATTGAAAGTCAGCACGCTGCGTATCTTCCATTAATGCATAGCTATGCCGGTGTTTCCCATCAACTTTTGATTGATGTGGCATTAAATAAGCTCAAACCTTGGCTCGAGGATGCGACAAAAGCCAAATTGGGGCAGAATTTAAAATACGATAAGCATGTTTTTGCTAATCATGGCATTCAGTTGAGAGGGATTGTGCATGATACGTTACTCCAGTCTTACGTTCTGGAATCACACCGTCCACATAATATGGATAGCATGGCATTACGTCACCTAGATATCAAAACGATCAGTTATGATGAGGTAACAGGAAAAGGGTCTAATCGTATTGGTTTTGATGAAGTGGCCATTGATATCGCCACCCAATATGCAGCGGAAGATGCCGACATAACGCTACGTTTGCATCATTGCTTATATCCCCGCATCAAAAGTGATGATCGACTGGATTATATTTATCGCGAGATAGAAATGCCTATTCTGGATGTGCTGTTTGCAATTGAGCGTAATGGCGTTTTGCTGGATTATAAGCTTTTGCAAAAGCAAAGCCACGAGTTGGGGGGGAAGTTACAAGCCCTCCAACAGCAAGCTTATACTATTGCGGGACAGCCATTTAATCTGAATTCACCCAAGCAAATACAAGAAATCCTATTTAACCAGCTTAAATTACCTATTATTAAGAAAACTCCGACCGGCGTTCCTTCTACGGATGAAGATGTGCTCCAACAGCTTGCATTGGATTATCCACTACCCAAGGTTTTGCTCGATTATCGTAGTCTCGCCAAATTAAAATCGACTTACACCGATAAATTGCCCTTAATGATGAATCGAAATACGGGGAGAGTGCATACGAATTATGCACAAGCGGTTGCTGTGACAGGAAGATTATCCAGTTCGGATCCTAATTTACAGAATATTCCGGTACGTACGAGTGAAGGTCGAAGAATTCGGGAAGCATTTATTGCGCCGTCGGGATTTAAGATCATTTCAGCAGATTACTCTCAAATAGAATTGCGCATAATGGCGCATATTTCTCAAGATGAAGGATTGTTGAAAGCGTTTGCAGCCGGTGAAGATATTCACCGGGCGACTGCGGCGGAAGTATTTGGTATAGCGTTGAATCAAGTCAATCAGGAACAACGACGATATGCCAAAGTGATCAATTTTGGTCTAATTTATGGTATGTCGGAGTTTGGTTTAGCTGCGCAATTAGGTATAGAACGAAGTGCTGCTCGTGCTTATATGGAACGATATTTTGCGCGTTACCCAGATGTGGAAAGATATATGCAACTGACTCGAGAAAAAGCTAAGCAAATGGGGTATGTTGAAACCGTATTGGGGCGCAGGTTATGGTTGCCAGAGATTAATAATGCCAACGGTAATCGCCGACAAGGCGCAGAGCGGGCTGCGATCAACGCACCTATGCAAGGAACTGCTGCTGATATTATTAAGCTGGCAATGATTGCTGTGCAGAATTGGCTCCAAAAGGAAAAGTTATGCAGTAAGCTGATTATGCAGGTACATGATGAATTGGTTTTAGAAGTGCCTGATGATGAGGTTGCATTTATGAGAGAGGTACTACCGAACTATATGAGTCATGTTTTGCAATTGGATGTGCCGTTATTGGTAGAAGTCGGTGTGGGAAATAATTGGGAACAGGCACATTAGCGCTTATGTGCCTGATGATTCTATAGCAATTTATATTGATGCGAATTGAGTAATTTATTCGCGAGTTTCGATTTGCATCAAAGGTTCAGTTTCAGTTGTAATGACTTCCTTTATTTT
>JAMXAE010000191.1 GCA_024281695.1 Nitrosomonas sp.
ATACCCCTTTAAATTTTCTTTTCTCGTAACTGAGAGAATAAGCTTCTCTTCACATTATTACTGTAGATCTTATCTTGGTAATTATCCAATACCCAAAATATTAATTTTTCCATCGACATCAACAAATTTGCTCTACGCGCCTCACGCCTATCCCTGCGCAAGACACCGAGGAATCACAAGTTTAATTTGAAAAACCAATCCAAGTTTCTGCTTGGTTAAGTGTAAATTCACCTTTTAGAAATTGCAACAGAACAAAAAATATTCGCTATCTACTTCAGGATATTTAATATCAGCATACCGAGTATTTCATATCTCAAAACTGAAGGATGTAAATTGAATAAGAATTTAATATAATCAATAAATTAGGAAAATTCCTTTCTTAATATCGATCTTATTCGATGAATCGATAGCAATTCCCCTAAAAAATAATATTGACATCAGACCCCATAACAAGTTGTAATACGCGGTTCTATTGACTAAAGAAATAAGAGAGAAAAATGAAACGTACTTATCAACCCTCAGTTACTAGAAGAAAACGCACACATGGATTTCTTGTACGCATGAAAACGCGTGGTGGCGCTGCAGTAATCAGAGCTCGCCGTGCAAAAGGTCGCGCTCGATTGAGTGTTTAATCTCACAGGATATTAATTTTTATTCTAGATTTTTTTAAAATTTATTCCCTGCCTAGAAATTGTAGATTACATAAGCCAGCAGAATTTGCTGCAATAATTAATCTAAAATATCAGGTCAGTAGTGATTTAATCCAGATTTATACAAAACCAAATAACCTTGCATTTGCGCGGTTGGGATTGATTGTTTCAAAAAAAATTGAACGGCACGCAGTCAAGCGCAATTGGATTAAACGCATACTGAGAGAAACATTTCGTAAAAACCGACACAATGAGCATGGACAATTAAGAAAAATGGATTGGGTAATACGGTTACGACGCCCTGTTACCAAAGATGAATCGATACAATTGGCAACTGAAACTAAATTATTAATGTTTCAATTACAGCAATGTCACGGTTAATTATTACCTTTATAAAATTCTACCAATACTGTGTCAGTCCTTTTTTGGCACCTTCATGTCGTTTTAGTCCGACCTGCTCACAATATGCCTGTGAGGCATATACAAAATATGGGCTATTCCATGGAACACGATTGAGTATCTGGCGCATATTGCGATGCAATCCTTGGTGTAAGGGCGGTTACGAACCAGTACCTTAGTAAAGATTAATTCCTAACCGCATGCAATTAACTCACTACTTATTTATTCAAAGATATCGACAAAATAGCTGCTATACCATGAAAATAAAGCAAAAAAGCAAACTGCATTATCAGCCGCACCCACAATAAATCTAGCAGTTATGTCGAAAAAACCAACCTGATCAGATAAACAATGGAAACAAAAAAACTAGTACTTATTATCATTTTCTCCACTTCATTGCTTTTTCTGTGGGATGCATGGCAAAAAGAATTATACCCACCTTCCTCGCAAGTAATGTCTGGAGCAGCTTCAAACTCAGCTAATCAACGTCATGATCCATTACCAGTACCCGGAGATGGATTAACTTCCTCAGTGGAAGAATCTGGAATTTCTGCCGGGATAGAAGGTGTTAATCCGACCGTCACACCCAATCTGTTCACTATAGGCGAGAAAATCAAGATTACAACCGATATGGTTGTGGCTGAAATAGATACAGCAGGTGGTGACATACGCCAACTTGGCTTATTAAAACATCCTTCCAGAGAAGACAAAGATAAACCTTATGAATTGTTATTGGATAAAGCTGCTCGATTTCATGTAGCACAATCAGGGCTGATCGGCGATAAATTACCCAGTCACAAAACAAAATATACGCTAGATTCCAACAATTATAATTATGAATTGGAGCCTGGTCAGAATAAAGTTGTAGTGCGCCTTTTGGCACCAGAAGTCGATGGAATACAAGTTGCCAAGATTTTCACCTTCCATCGTGGCAGCTATGTGATTGATGTCGAGTTTGAGATTGTCAATCATAGTGATACGACAATTATTCCATTCTCATATTTTCAGATGCTACGGGATGCAAACGAACCCACGGGTGCGGGTGCTATGGTCCAGTCTTATACCGGTCCGGCTATGTACACGGAAGCTGACAAGTTTCTAAAAATAAAATTTGCCGATCTAGATAAAAATAAAGCAGAGTATCCAACGAATGCAGATAATGGCTGGATAGCCATGCTGGAACACTATTTTCTGACTGCTTGGCTACCCGCGCAACAGACTCCTCGCGAATTTTACGCTAAGCGCTTGGCGCCTAATCAATATACAGCAGGTGTTATTGCTCCTGTTGGCGCGATTGAGGCAGGTCAAACCAAAAATATCACCATGCCTTTTTATGCAGGGCCACAAGAGCAAAATAAGCTGGCTGAACTAGCACCCGGACTTGAATTAACCGTTGATTATGGGTGGCTCACAGTCCTTGCTGTACCATTATTCTGGTTACTGTCCTTTTATCACTCATGGGTCGATAATTGGGGGCTAGCCATCATTTTGCTGACATTAACTGTCAAACTCATTTTCTTTCCATTGTCTGCCGCGGGCTATCGCTCAATGGCAAAGCTAAGAGTTGTCACGCCTAAATTACAGCGAATACGAGAACAATACGCCAGCGACCGTCAACGCATGCATCAGGCAATGATGGAATTTTACAAAGAAGAGAAAATCAATCCAATGGGCGGCTGTTTACCCATCTTAGTCCAGATTCCTGTATTTATTGCTTTGTTCTGGACTTTAATGGCCGCAGTTGAATTACGCTACGCGCCACTGGCATTATGGATCACCGACATGTCCGTGCCTGATCCCTATTATGTACTCCCCGTCATTATGGGCATATCGATGTGGATCCAGTCTAAGCTAAGTCCTACACCGGCAGATCCGATTCAAGCAAAAGTAATGCAAATTATGCCTATTGCATTCAGCGTTTTCTTTTTCTTCTTTCCGGCGGGATTAGTACTTTACTCACTCTGCAATAACATTCTTTCTATTACCCAACAATGGCAGATAACAAGGATGTACGAAAACAAAGCTGACGCAGACGCCAATAAGGATAAAAGCAAGAAGAAAAGAAAGAATAAGCCTGAACCAGCTGCAGAAGAGCTTCAATTACCTTCACCTATAGATGAAGAAATTAACAGCCAAAAAGAAGAAGTAACGACGGTTACTAGCACTGAGCAGAGCGAGAAACCACAATCGCAACCTGCCACTACTATCATTAAAAATAAAGTGCCTACTAAAGCAAAAAGTAATACTACTAGCAAGAGAACGAGGAAAAAATAACAAATATCACCACCACCGATTATTTCTTAATTTGAATAATCGGTGGTTTAGATGGAACCACGGAGATGATTAATAGTAACTCCTGATATCATTGCTGCAATTGCAACACCACCTGGCCGAGGTGGCATCGGTGTAATTCGCATTTCTGGCAGAAACTTAAACAAAATAGCAGAAACTATATTGGGCAAGCTTCCCAAGCCACGGTATGCCTGTCTAAGTCAATTCCGAGATAACGACGGACAAGTCATTGACCAAGGCATTGCTCTGTATTTTCCCGCACCCCATTCATACACTGGCGAAGATGTACTTGAACTGCAAGGACACGGTGGCCCGGCAGTCATGAATCTATTGCTCAACCAATGCCTTTCAGCAGGCGTTCGCTTAGCAAGCCCCGGTGAATTCACATTACGCGCTTACCTTAATAATAAAATTGATTTGGTCCAAGCCGAAAGTGTTGCCGATATCATTGAAGCTAACACCATAGAAGCCGCCCGTTGCGCTATGCATTCTTTGCAAGGCCATTTTTCGGCCAGAATTGAAGAGTTGGTCAGTTTATTAACCACACTGCGCATGCTCATAGAAGCGACCCTTGATTTTCCAGAAGATGAAATTGATAATTTGCAGACTTTGCAAATTAAAAAAAGATTGAATGATATCCACACACAGCTTGAACAGATATTCACCGCTGCGCAACAAGGAAATTTATTACAGGAAGGTATCAACATTGTATTAGTAGGCGCACCTAATGTGGGCAAATCCAGTTTATTGAATCAATTGGTTGAAGACGATGTCGCCATCGTCACAGAAATCCCGGGAACCACTCGTGACACCATCCAACGAACCATCACCCTAGAAGGCATACCCGTTCATATTATTGACACCGCAGGCTTGCGAGAAACCAGTGATATTGTCGAGCAGAAAGGAATTGAGCGTACTCATGCTGCGATTAAAAATGCCAACATGGTGATCAGGCTGGTCGATAGTAGTCAGCAACCGCCAGATATAAACGATCAAGCAAGCAACTACATCCCCGCCGAGAAACCTCAAATTACGGTATTCAACAAAATCGATCTGCTGAATGAAAATCCAAAAATTGAAAATGGAAAAAACAGCATTGGAATCCATTTATCCGCTAAAACTGGCGAGGGTATCGAGTTACTTCGCAAAAAAATACTGGAAATTGCTGGTTGGCAATTCAATCGTGGCGGTGAAGGGCTATTTATGGCCAGACAACGCCATTTGGAGGCACTCAAACAGGCGCAGATACACTTAGATAACGCTCAAAAATTCACGCAAAACGAATATCAATTAGAGCTTCTCGCCGAAGAACTCAGGCTTTCACAGTCGGCACTATCGTCAATAACCGGACAATTTACTGCGGATGATCTACTGGGAGAAATTTTCTCTCATTTTTGTATCGGAAAATAATAGAAGTACGCACACCTAATCCACCAAACTCAGTAATCAGTTTCGGCTTCCATATGGTGATAGCGATCGATTTGCTGGATACATCCCTTGATACTAATTTGCTTATTTAGATGCACACATCCATAGATTGCAAAATCTCCCGCTACTCAGACCTTCCATAAGAATCTCTACACGTTCTTCACGTGAGTTTCTAACAACGCAATCCCGGCAATTCAAATTCATCCGTCGTAGTTCCACAGCACAATAGATTCTCCGCTCCGCCATCACGACTTCTTTTTGAGAAACTGTCGCTGCCGAATCAGATTGATTAAATCCACTTCCCGTTTCAACAAGAACTGACAATGACCGATGCAAACCATTTAAAACCAGCGATTCTGCTTCTTTTATTCGCTGCACCGGTAACACACAATAACTACATCATTATGCGGTTTCTCGCACACGGCCATATTGGCTTTATCCATGATAACTTGCATCACTACTAGATCCAGCCGTCATCGTTATCATGTGACTATTAGCGCCAGATCAATCCGCGCATGCTTTAACAATACATCCCGGGTTCTCGCAGGCTCAAACACCACATCAAAACACCAATGACCAAAACCGCCTTGTTCATTGACGGCTTTAATCCAAGTTTCCATCGCAGCGCGTTTCGCCCGGTTTTGTTCGCTATCGACACCTTTCACTTC
>JAMXAE010000192.1 GCA_024281695.1 Nitrosomonas sp.
GGAGCTTGCTTTTATCGATTTTCCAGACTTGCCCAGTCATTCTTCGTCTACAAAAGGAATAGTAGTGAAATTGACCGCAAGTTATCAGGGACAGCAGCATACTTGGCTGGGTCACATTGTGCGTAGTGAAGGTGTGATTGATCAGGAAACAGGTATGGTGGTGGTAATTGCACAGGTTCCTGATCCATTCGGACTTGTTGGCGCAAAGAAATCCGGATTATCACGTGTGGAATCACCTTCTGTCACTTTGCCGGTTGGTTTGTTTGTCGAAGCCATTATCGAAGGGCGGTGGTTTGATGATTTGATCATCCTTCCTGCTAGTGCGTTACTCAAAGACAGTCGTGTCGCGATTATCGATTCCCATAACCGTTTACGTTTCCGCAGGGTGGAAGTAGTAAGAAGAGAGCGTGAACAAGTGATTATCAAAACCGGACTAAACGCAGGTGATCGCGTGTTTGTTTCTGGTTTACATTATCCGATTGAAGGAATAGAAGTTATATCCACTGAGCTTGTTCCATGAAATTGATTATCTGGTTTGCCAGAAATCCAATTGCCGCAAATTTTCTAATGCTGGTTATTATTGCAGGAGGGATATTCGGTTTAATTACATCCAAGAAATATACTTTCCCACCTGAACTCCAGAATCAGTTGCAAATTATAGCTGCTTACCCTGGCGCTGGACCCAATGAGGTAGAGCATGCCTTATGCGTTCCTATTGAAGAAGCCATTCACGAGCTGGAGGGGGGCAAGCATATCAATTCAGTTGCTAACCAAACAGAATGTGAAGTGACCATTGAGTTTGATCCTGCAATTGATGCAACACGCTTTCAAGCCGCGCTTAAAGCAAAAATAGATGCCATCAAAGTATTTCCAAAGGAGACCGAGAAGCTAAGTATCCAGGAATTGAAGATGGGTACACCGGCAGTGATCGTCGTGATACGCGGTGAAGCCGATATGTTGGTGCTGCAGCAACAGCGTGATCGATTGAAGGCGCTATTGAGTAAACACCCGGATGTTGGTTTTCTCACTAGTTGGCCGCAGTATCCTCGAGAGATCTCGATAGAGATCGCAGAATCGGATTTACGCCGTTATAGCATAAGTTTTGAAGAGATTTCAGAAGCTATCAGGAAAACATCACAGAATATTCCAGCAGGTGAGATAAAAAAAATAGATGGTAAGCTTTTGCTGAGGAGCAGAGGGCAGGCGATGAACGTTGCAGATTTTGCAGCGATTGAGTTGCGACAGACTTATCAGGGGACGCGCCTATTGTTGGGTGATATTGCAAGAATTCACGAAACTATCCGCGAGCAGGATCTATTGGTTAGGGTGGACGATAAACCAGCAGTAGAAATTTCTGTCATGCCTAAAGATCAGATTAAGACTACGGTAGAAGCGGTTAATCAGATTATCGCGGAATTCCGTCCTCACTTGCCGCCGGATGTGGAAGTGACGACCTGGGATGACTGGTCGAAATACTATGAGCAGTATATGTCCATGTTACTGGAAGATGCGCTATCTGGATTTATTTTGGTCTTTCTGATCCTAATGTTTACGCTGCGGTTCCATTTAGCGGTGTGGGTAAGTAGTGGAATTCTGATTTCGCTACTCGGTGCATTATGGATGATGCCGGTATTAGGAATTTCGCTAAACACCTATTCAATTACTGCCCTTATTCTCATTCTCGGTGTTTTGGCAGATGATGCCATTATAGTGGGCGAGAATATTTTTACACACCAGCAGCAGGGGTACATGGGGTTATCCGGTGCGATTGGAGGCACTCTTGAGGTTACACCATTGGTTGTTATGATGGTGTTATCGACAATGATAGCATTTATACCGGGCCTTCTCCTACCTGGACTCAGCGGGAATCTGATGTACAACATTTCCATGGTGATTATTTTGGCCCTCGCATTCTCCATGACGGAAGCACTACTGATTTTGCCTTCTCATCTGGCAGTCGATTTCTTATCAACTACAGATCACAGCAGATGGTCTGCGGCTATTGGCTATATGCAGGAGCGGATCGACAATGGGTTACAATGGTTTATTAATTACGTATACATTCCAACACTGATCGTGTTGCTGCGACTACGCTATATTACACTCACTGGATTTATGGTCGCGCTACTTATTGTTGCCTCACTGGCACTGTCTGGGCGTATTCCTAGTGTTATGGATGCAGAGGTCAGCGAGTATTATTTGCTAGCACAGATTGAATATCCATCGGGTACACCGCGTGAAATAATTGATCACCAAGTGGTACGTTTGGAAGAAATTGCTAAAGAAATCAGGACTGAGTTAAATGCTGAATTAGGTATGAACTCCGCAGGTGATCAGTCTGGTGGTAGTTTCCAACACATCATTTCTATTCTTAATGAGAATGTAGGTGTCGTTGATATTGAAATAGCGATTGATGAGCGCATTCGTTCTCGATTGAATGATATCAAGAAACAGTGGCAAAAAAGATTTGGCGAAGTACCTAATGGCGCGACACTGTCTTTTCAGACCTTCTGGCCACGAAATTTGGGAATGTCTGCCACCCAGTCTGCAAAAGCTATCGAGTTGAAACTGATAGCCCCCGATACTGCAATGCAGAGTGCGGCTGGTGAAATTCTCAAAGCCAAGCTTTCCGCGTATGTTGGTGTACACAGCGTAACTGGGTCTATGCGCGCAGGTAAGCCAGAATTGCGTTTGAAGTTAAAGCCTGAGGCGTCATTCCATGGATTAACTATGCAAAGTCTGGGGGAGCAGGTTCGTCATGGTTTCTTTGGACTGGAAGTGCAGCGCTTTTTTCGGGATCGAGATGAAATCCAAGTGATGTTGCGTTTTCCTTCCGATCGCCGGCGTTCCTTGGATAATTTGTACAGCATGCCGATCAGGCTTCCCGGTGGTGACGCAGTGCCCTTTACCACAGTGGCTGAAGCTGAGTATACGCCAGGTTTCGCTAGTATTACTCGGCAAAATCGTGAGCGTATTCAATTGATCAGCGCAGAAGTTTTTAAAGAGGAAGCTAATGTCGAGAATATTCTTAGTGATCTACGCGCTACAGCGATTCCGGAATTGGAAATGCAATATCCGGGACTACGGATCGAATCGGGCCAATCTCGACAGAAACAAGAAGAAGTGCTATCGGTGTTGTGGGGTTATGGTGTGCTGGCAATGTTAGGCATTTATGCGCTCCTGGCGATACCGCTACGTTCCTACGCACAACCACTTATTATTATGTTGGCGATCCCTTTTGGTTTTATTGGTGCCGTATTGGGTCACTTATTGCTGAGAATCCCGCTAACGCTTGAGTCGTATGTTGCGTTATTTGCCGTAGGGGGAATTGTGATTAACGATAGTTTAATTTTGGTTGCAAAAATTAATAGTACATTAAAGGCAAAGTCAGCAATATATAAAGCCGTAATTGTGTCGGGGAAAACACGTTTTCGTGCAATATTTTTAACGACAGCCACTACATTTCTTGGATTATTGCCATTGATGAGCGAGCAAAGTCCTCACGCTGAGAAAATTCTACCCATGGCTACAACTCTAGCGTTTGGTGTTTTATTCTCGACATTAATTACTTTATTATTGGTTCCAGTGAGCTATGTCATTTTAAAAGAAGTGACCGATTAATTTTTGTATTAGATCAACTTGTGATTCCCTGTGGCAAGACTAAGGGGAATCACAAGTTGATCTAATCGCACATGCAGACAATGATGTCACATTGATAATGGCGCAGTACTTTTGTGCCGATGTCGCATTATCTCATCGACAATCAGGTGCCCGCCTTGCTTCTAGATATGGGGCATGAATTGGTTGTGCATACCATCATCACGAGCTGTCGAGCTTTGTTAGACACATTAAAGAGACTCTTGCATAACTGGCTTCTTGGATAGTTTGGTATTTTAAGTGACTGATTTCATGAGTAACACATGCACAGAAAAATTCCAGAAACATAGTTATGCAGGGGTCTCTTTAATGGTTTTGTGCATCGGATTAAACAGTTTTCGAAAGAAGCGCTGTTTGTTGTCTAATTAAATCTCTATTGGGGCGAGATCACCATGAATGGTAAGTAGTTTGAAGAAATAAAAGGAAAGCATATGTGGATAACAAAGCCAGAGTATCCGCTATTATCCGAATTCCACACTACAAGCCAGAGATTTTTGGCAAAGATTAAGTGAGATTCTGCAATCGAAATTCACCTTCGATGAAGCATTAAAGAATAAGGTTTTGCGGTGATGGTACGCTAAAGATTAATGATGATCCGCAGGCAGTTCTTCACCAACATCGAAAATGTTGGTAGGGGTTTTAACATGAGTACCGACAAATTAGATACACTCATTGAAAGAATAGTGTCAGAACACGGCATTGTTCTGTCGCAGGATGATTCGCACATTAAACGAGGTATTTGACAATCAAATTGTCACGCACAATTGAAGTCAGTTGGCAATTGAGGAACCTTGAAGATATATATAGCATACGTTGATTGGTATCATCGCTATCGTTTAGAAAAATACATACGGTAGGGGAAAATATGGAGCACTCGATTTTTCTCAATCCAATCTTGTGCTAGAAATAAGATTTTTTCGTTCTACTGGTTATCGTTTAAGAGATATAAGCAGTTATAGGGATCGCGAAGAATCTTACTAATATTATTGAAAGATTCTTCGCGACCATACAATTATGTGAAGAATAATTAAATATTTATTGCTGTACTCGTCTCCATTTCAAGAATTGATTGGTGAACAAAGCCAGTAACAGCAGTACAATCATGTAGGGTACAGCAGTACGCAAAGTATCTGCATAATTAACCATCTGTACTCTTAATGGATACTCATAGCGCAGAGGAGGTACTCCTTCTCCAGTAATAAGCATCGTATAATCGCCTTCATCCAGATTGAACTCTCCTTTTATTACTCCATCTGAATGATTGGTCGAGTACAAAGAAGTCACTGTCTCACTGATGTTTTCTCCGCTTCCTCTTACTATCTGTATGACAATTGGCATGTTACGTAGCGCTTGATCTACCAAATCAACTACCCAGAAAGTTTCACCTTGTTGAGGGATCTCTGTGCAGTATTCTGCTTCTGGATCGTGTTGTGGTTGATAAGTACTCAAATGCACCATACTGCCAGCCATATTACGTACACAAACATCTGACTCCAAAGACACCTTTCCATGGGCGTTAGCTACGCCCGTATAAAATACTGTAGAAAGTGCAATCACCAAAGTCCATATCCGTATCATCTGCCTAATCATACCAATCTCCCCAACTCTTCTATTAATAATCTGTGGGTACTACTTTCTCCCCTTGAATCCCGCAGCCGATTGAATCTTGGCTGCGGGAGGAACGTTACTTAAACTACAGTTGGATTAAGGAACGATCCGGTTATTGAGAATTTCTTTGCTTGAGTTATTCCAGATTACGTCGGTCAGGTTCGAGTAACG
>JAMXAE010000193.1 GCA_024281695.1 Nitrosomonas sp.
CCAGGATTATTATCAATGTTCGTCAAGCCAATAAACAATTCACTTTGAACGATAAAACTAAGATTCGGATTTAATGACGGCATTGGAACCGCTAGTTTAACCAATTGGCGGAATCGATGACCTACATCATTTGGGCCAGGCATGGGAGAATTGTGATCAAAGAATCGTTGCTCAAGACGGCTACGCGCCGATAATCGACCGAATGAAAAATTATCCGCCCAGGTCACTTGTTGCCAGATCCGGTGCTCATTAAATGGATGCGCGATCGATAACGGTTCAGCTGTTGGTGCCCAAGCATAACCTGCCCACACAACAATTTTATCGGTTATCGCATAACCTAAACCGGGACGTATCAGGGATTGCGTAAATTGAGTAGCATCATTACCAAAACGTCCTTGTCCTTCCATCCACCATCTGAATTTTTTTAGGTCCGGGTTGTTTGGATTGACGAAACCAAAATTACCCTGCGTGAAAATACCTCCCCAAACTTCAAAATCTTCTACGGTCTTGTCAGCAGCGGCCGGGTTACTAAAAATTAAACCAAACGCAGCCCATAGAATAAAAATGTTTATTTTTTTAAACATACAATCTCCTTTCTAAAACAATTTGATTCTGTAAAACTGTTAGTTAAATGTATTCTGAATACAGCAATTTATTGCATGCAGCAACTTCCCTTGATATCGATTGTTAGTAGCTGCTTGCCCTATCTTATTTCAAAATAACACGCCATTCTTTCACTCAAAAAGATCGATAGCGTTCTTATCACGCTGCCGCGCAGAGTAGCACAGTAATTGTTAAGAAAGTGTCAAGAAAAACAACTACAACAAATGGTGTTATTGTAGTGAATTCCAATTAAAATTTAAGAGCCTAGGTAAGGAATGTAAAAATTGTGACTGCTTTTTTTTACATCGCTGCGCACAGTAACATGATAAATGTTAAGAAAGTGTTAAGAAAAAGCTATAGCAATTGATGCTTATAATAATTACATTAAAACTCAAACTCGTTTAAGCCTACCCTATTTTAAGGAGCTCTTAAGTAACTATGATTTTGTTAAGTTTGGAAATGATACTAAGCATCATCATACCTAGGAATGAATAGAAACTGCTCCGGGTTAATGGGTAAATGTTTTAAAACATTTGTTTGACAAGTTGTCATAATAGTGGGTATGGTAGATTTTCTAAATCGTGCAGTCTGATTAAAATTTCATAATAATAATTTAATTGAGTCGCTAGGTTTTGGATTGAGATTGGAAGAAATTTGTATTTATTGAGTTATATACACTGGAGTTAGAGAAATGAAAAAATTTAGTTTTGCATTAACGATATCAACATTGTTTGTATTAGTCGGTTGTGGAGGAGGTAGAGACTATACTCCGCCAGCTGATGCTTCTGGAGAAAAAATCTTTAGTTCGGCTTGTACCGAATGCCATAAGCCTTTAAGCGCTAACGTTGCGATGATACTGAGTGAGAAGGTTGCCAATAAGGAAGCAATTACTAAGAAGTTTCAATCAGGAAGTATGAGAATGCCTGCGTTTAAAAATATTCAAGGTGAAGCTGCCGATCGTTTGGCTGATTATGTTTTAGCTAATAGCCAAGTCAAGTAATTTTCTTACCTGGGGATCTAAGTAGGTTCTCAGGTAAAACTAAGTTATATGAGTATCGAGTAATTCCTTCGTTGTTGATTGGTACGTCGATATTTATCAAAAACTTCACAAATACTAATAATAAGTAACTGCCCTTTAGGTGTAACAGCAATCTCTTCGTTATCTAAGGTTAATAGACCAGCCTGCTCGTGCGCTAAAAGTTCTGTTAGTTCGGTAGCAAAATAGTGCTTAAACTCGATGGGGAAGAAGGTTTCTACCGATTCAAATGAAAGTACCGAATGACAAATTAGCGCCTGCATGACTGAACGTCGTATTAGGTCATCTGCACTTAATTCCACACCACGCATAATGGGAAGAGTGTTGAGCTTTAGCTTGTCGTAGTATTGCAAAAGATCGCAATAATTCTGGTTTAAAGTTGGGCCAATACTACCAATTCCTGAAACACCTAATGCTATGCGATCGCAATCGGGATAATTTGAGTAGCCTTGTAAGCTATAGTGAAGCCTGCCTTGCCGCTGCGCGGAGACTAACGCATCATCCTGTCTGGCAAAAAGATTCATACCAATATGAACATAGCCAGCGTCGATTAAGCGTGTAATGGCGAGCAGTATCATTTCAAGTCTGATTTCTATCTCTGGTAAATCCTCTAAGTGAATGTTTCTCTGAGGTTTGAATTTTTCTGGAAGATGCAGATAATTCAGTAGATTAATTTGATTTGGATTGGCAGCAATGATTTTTTTCAGAGTATATTCAAATTTTTCTAGATTTTGTTTGGGTAATCCATAAGTCATTTCAATTCTGATAGATTTAAAACCAGCTTGCTGTGCGTTATGGATAGTACGCAATGTAGCATCTTCTGCTTGAATGCGATGTATGGATTGCTGCACCAATTCGTCAAAATCTTGAACACCGATGATTGCGCAGTTAAACC
This sequence comes from Nitrosomonas sp., assembly GCA_024281695.1. Lineage (GTDB taxonomy): Bacteria > Pseudomonadota > Gammaproteobacteria > Burkholderiales > Nitrosomonadaceae > Nitrosomonas. Next base: position 2,535 of record JAMXAE010000193.1, read on the forward strand.
CCATTTCTTTTAGGGCAAGCATTGAGAGATGCGTCATTTGCCTCGAATCAATTTCTATACAAAATTCCCCCCCTTTTATTAAGTTAAAATTTTGCTGGATTTCGTTCATGATGTTGCTTAATTGAATATCGCTCAGGAAGGTGGGCGTGCCGCCCCCAAAATATAATTGTTCAACTTTAAGATCATTTTTAAGTAGCTGGCCCTGTAATCTTATTTCATACGATAAATAATCAAGATATTTTTTTACGCTGTTATTGTCGTGGGAAATAATCTGATTAAAATGGCAATAAGCGCATAGAGAGCTGCAAAAAGGAATGTGCACATACAAAGATAATGGTCTGCGCATGTGTCCTGTTTTACGATGATTTAGCCAAGCTGAATAGGTGTGTGCATCAAACGCTTCAATAAAATAATCTGTTTTCGGATACAGACGATAATCTGCGTGATGACATCCAAAGCGACGAATAAGATCTGAATTGATTCCAAACAAATTAGAAGATGGTAGTAAATGCACTGAGATGCCGCCCTTTCCTTTGTAAAGAATTGACCAAAAGAACTTGGGTCAATAGGTAATTAAGCGTCAATCAAACCAATTATCTGATCGGCTTTAAGCAATACTTAAATCAAAAAAGAATATCCACTTTCTTTAGTAATACCGGTAGAATTATGCACAGATCAAAAATATTAGCTTTGATTCAGATCAATCAAGGCGTTGAAATAGAATTTCTTGTATTTGGGAAATACTTTGTCTTTAGAAACCTCTCCATATAATCATCTGGATATTTCGCACATAAAATCAAGTTGTGCAACTTGTAGTTTGCGTGAACTATGCTTGCCAGTTGGCCTGAATGAACATGAAATACAAATTCTTGGAGATGTGGTGAGTTATAAGCGTAAGATTCAACGAGGCGGATATCTGCATCGCACAGGTTCAAAGTTTCAATCATTATTTGCGATTCGCAGCGGATTCTTGAAGACCTGCGTGCTTGAAGAAGATGGGAGGCAGCAAGTTACGGGTTTTCATATGACGGGCGAATTGCTAGGTCTGGATGCTATCAGCAGCGAAATGCATACTTGTGACGCTGTCGCTCTTGAAGATAGTGATGTATGTGAGATTCCTTTTGCTAAACTGGAAGAGGTTAGTTTGGTTATCCCATCCCTTATGCGACATTTTCATAAAATTATGAGTCGTGAAATAGTGCGAGATCATGGTGTTATGCTGTTGTTGGGCAGCATGAAAGCGGAAGAACGTTTGGCAACTTTTTTGCTTAATTTGTCGCGTCGCTTCCTTATGCGCGGTTATTCTGAGTCGGACTTTAATCTGCGCATGACTCGCGAGGAAATAGGTAGCTATCTTGGCCTTAAACTAGAGACGGTTAGTCGCGCTTTCTCTAAATTGCAAGATGAGAATATCATTACAGTTGATAATAAGCATATACAAATAAATGATATCGCTCGGTTGAGAATGAAAATGGGAAGCTCTTCTTGTGTTACATGATAAACACAATGATCCAAGATGATAAGAAATTCCTAGATCAACATTGAGACAGTTTTCTAGCGAAGCGCAGCTATCTTTACATTATTATTTTACTTCATGCTAGCTTGAGTAAGTATTCGAAAATGCTATAATACAAAGATAATTTGTCCTAATGTGCCGCAAGGCATCTGCATCGTGTATGCAAGGCAAATTAAATTCACACATTCGTCTTAATGGCATTTGCTATAGCTAAGGCGAGTGGAGGCTCAATCCTAAAGGAGAATTTATGTCAGTAACTATGCGTCAGATGCTTGAAGCCGGTGTTCATTTTGGACATCAAACTCGCTTTTGGAATCCAAAAATGGCTCCGTATATTTTTGGACATCGCAATAAAATCCACATTATCAATCTTGAAAATACCCTGATATTGTATGAAGAAGCTATGAAATACGTACGCCAATTATCAGCAAATAAGGGGATTGTCTTGTTTGTTGGTACCAAGCGTCAGGCACGTGATATTGTACGCGAAGAAGCAACCCGATGTGGATCGCCCTATGTGGATCAACGCTGGTTGGGTGGAATGCTAACTAATTTTAAAACTATTAAGCAATCTATCAAGCGTTTGCAAGATATGGAAATAATGGTTCAAGACGGAACTCTGGAAAAATTGGTAAAAAAAGAAGCGCTGGATCTTCAGAGAGAATTGGATAAGCTGAATAGTAGTTTGGGTGGAATCAAAGACATGAAAGGGTTGCCTGACGCCTTGTTTGTAATAGATGTAGGATATCAGAAAGGCGCCATTACAGAGGCTAGAAAGCTTGGTATTCCGGTAATTGGTGTGGTAGATACCAACCATAACCCAGAAGGTCTGCAGTACATTATTCCAGGAAACGATGATTCAAGCCGAGCGATACGCTTATATGCTCGCGGCGTAGCTGATGCCATTCTGGAAGGGCGGAATCAAGCTATTCAGGAAATTATTGAAATGAGTACCACAGAAGCAGAATAGAGAGCAAAATGGCTTTCTTTATTTTATATTGATATTCAGCAGCGACATTGGATATGTAAATGTAATTTACCTGATTTTCAGAAACTGCTTATCGTAATAATAACTAGTGTTGATATTGGATTATTCCATAGATAGTAGATAGAGAGTATTTTTTCCTATTTAACTTCTTTTTATTCTGTTGCATGCCGGAAATGGATTTTACGATAAGCGTGTTTTTGCCTTGGTAGATATCTGTATCACATTCATAAACTAATTTTTTATCTGGAGTAATATATGGCGGACATTACCGCAGGTATGGTAAAAGAACTGCGTGAGATGACAGGGCTTGGCATGATGGAGTGCAAGAAAGCTTTAATAG
>JAMXAE010000194.1 GCA_024281695.1 Nitrosomonas sp.
GAAAACATGATCTGGTAATTTAAGGTCGCGATCAAAATTTACATGGGTAAAATGAAAGCCTTCTTCATTTGCGCCACAAACAAAATTACTCATACTGAGGACTGCTTGATCCGCAATCACACACGCTTCTAATCCAATGGGACTAATATATCCGGGTACTGTTCCTGTAGCTTGAAGGATATCCTCTTCACTCGCCATCTGAAATTCGGATAAGAAGGGTATCTTTCTAACTTTTAATTCATTGAGCTGATGATCACCGCGTAGTAATAATAGAAATATCTTATTACTTGCTTTTACCGCAAGGGTTTTAATGGTTTTTTGTAATGGAATATCTAGAAAATTTGCAACTTCAGCACAGGTTTTTTTATTAGGTGTTGAAATTTTCTGCATGATGCTATCGGGTGTGGCACGTTCTCTTTGGTATGGTAGCGAACTAGCCAATTCAACATTGGCGGCATAATCTGAATCGGGGCAAAATGCAATTGCGTCTTCACCGGAATCTGCTAATACATGAAATTCATGTGAACCGCTACCGCCTATCGCACCAGTGTCGGCAGCTACAGCGCGAAACCTCAGTCCAAGACGTGTGAATATACGGCTATAAGTTTCATACATTAACTGATAAGTTTGTATCAAGCTATTTTCATCTGCATGAAATGAATAGGCGTCTTTCATCAGGAATTCTCGGGCTCGCATTACACCAAAACGGGGGCGAATTTCATCACGGAATTTTGTTTGTATTTGATAGAAATTGAGAGGCAATTGCCGATAGCTTTTGATTTCTCTGCGAGCTATGTCGGTTATGATTTCTTCATGTGTCGGGCCAAAGCAAAAATTATGTTCATGACGATCTTTGATTTTTAACATTTGCGGCCCAAATACGTCCCATCTGCCGGTTTCTTGCCACAATTCTGCAGGTTGTACAGCCGGCATGAGAATTTCTATGGCGCCACTTCTATTCATTTCTTCGCGAACAATATTTTCTATTTTCCTTAGTATTCTTAGGCCTAATGGCATCCAACTATATAATCCACTACCAAGGCGCTTGATTAATCCGGCGCGCAACATAAGTTTGTGGCTAATTAACTCCGCTTCATTAGGCGCTTCTTTGAGTGTTGAAATAAAAAATTGCGAGACGCGCATGAGTGGTTCCATTATGATGATAAAGTTATAGCGATTTTACCTTGAAATAATTGAGTAGGTATGAATTAGTCTATGCATTTGCACAGATTATCCATCGTAGATAAGCAAATGCTATAGCGAAAGGATAGATTTTTGTTTTATGGGCACTTTCAATCTGTAGTAAAGTATGAAAAAATCCATACATTTGATAGGTCAAATGGGTAATTCACATGATTGACCGTAACGGATATCGCCCCAATGTTGGTATTATCCTACTGAATTCAAAGAATGAAGTTTTTTGGGGCAAACGTATTAGACAGAATTCTTGGCAATTCCCCCAAGGCGGTATTAAATCGGGAGAAAGTCCCGAACAAGCCATGTATCGGGAGTTAACCGAGGAAGTAGGGTTGCGTCCAAATCATGTTGAGATTGTTGGGCGTACACGTGACTGGTTGCGGTATGAGGTGCCCGATCGATGGATTAGGCGTGAATGGCGTGGAAACTATAAGGGGCAGAAACAGATCTGGTATCTGCTGCGTTTGATCGGGCGTGATAGTGATGTTTCGCTACGTAGAAGCGCACATCCTGAATTTGATGCATGGCGCTGGAATCAATATTGGGTTGAATTGGACTCAGTTGTTGAGTTTAAACGTAAAGTTTACAAGCAAGCATTGACTGAGTTGTCGCGTTTACTAAAAATAGATCCATGTCTCAGTACTGGTTATGATAAGAATAGTGTGACCAAAGGAACAAGCGATATATTGACTGATCAACTCGAATTAAATGAATAATCTACCCCATTGTATAAAGCTTTATCAGGTACTCAAATTATTCTGCGAGATTTGGGGAAGCGAGGTATAACTACTTCGTTCTATTTTTTAAAAGACTCCCCCATTTGTGGGTGTTTCATCAGGCGTAATCGGCTGCGCCATTAACAGCCGTTTTTTAGGAGAATACAGATGAAGATACGTACACTGGTTGCGTCGCTGCTATCGATTGGCGCTCTTGTCACTTCGATGAATATTTCGGCCAATGAACCTATCCAACCCATTAAAGCTGCAAAAGTAAAAAATGTTGATATGGTTGAGTTAGGTAAGATGCTATTTTTTGATCCACGCTTGTCAAAATCTGGCTTCATTTCCTGTAATTCTTGTCATAATTTAAGTATGGGAGGCACTGATAATCTTCCAAGTTCTATCGGTCATAAATGGCATCAAGGGCCTATCAATGCTCCCACTGTATTAAATGCCAGTATGATATTAGCTCAATTCTGGGATGGGCGTGCTAAGGATCTAAAAGAACAAGCGGGTGGTCCAATTGCAAATCCAGGGGAGATGGGTTCTACGCACAAGTTAGCAGTTGATGTAATACAATCTATTCCTCAATACCGCACCTATTTTGAAAAGGCATTTGGTTCTGATCAGGTTGATATTGATCGAGTGACCAGTGCAATTGCAGCCTTTGAAGAAACACTAGTTACGCCGGGATCACGTTTTGATAAATGGTTAGAAGGTGACAAGAAAGCTCTGAATCAGCAAGAGTTGGAAGGGTATGAGTTGTTTAAGAGTAGCGGGTGCTCAGGTTGCCACAATGGGCCTGCTGTAGGTGGAACACTTTACCAGAAGTTTGGCGTGCATCATCCTTATAAAACAGAGAGTAAAGCGGAAGGCAGAAAGGCGGTTACTGGTAAAGATACTGACTTAAATGTTTTTAAAGTACCGACTTTGCGTAATATCGAATTAACTTACCCTTACTTTCATGATGGGGCGGTAACAACATTAGAAGATGCTGTCAAGACTATGGGCAAATTGCAATTAGATCGTGATTTTAACAAGAAGGAAATTGATAGTATTGTTGCTTTCCTAAAAACATTAACTGGTGAGCAGCCGGATATCAAACTACCGATCCTTCCACCTTCCAACAATAGTACACCAAAACCATTACCGTTTTAACTTGGAAGTTTAGGAAGAGGCTTGTTAAAATTCCATTGTCGCAATAGAAGTTCAAATTCAAGCATCCGAACTACTTATGGTTTGGATGCTTGTAGCACAGTAATGACTCATTTTGATCAATTATTTATTTGACTAACTATGTATTAAATTAATTTGATTAATATGAAAGTATTAAGGTATTAGTTTTAATCTGGTATAGATTTACATTAAGAAATAAAGTAGAGTCACTATTCCAATAACCAATAATTAGAATAGGGAGTTACCCATGGGTAACAAGGGACAGTTACTGCAAGATCCATTTCTAAATATACTGCGGAAAGAGCACATTCCAGTGTCGATATATCTAGTGAATGGTATTAAATTGCAAGGACAGATTGATTCATTTGATCAATATGTGGTGCTGTTGAAAAACTCGGTTACACAAATGGTATACAAGCATGCAATCTCTACAGTGGTACCTGCAAGAGCTGTTACTATCCCCATTGAAACGATAGAAACACGTGAAGCTTAAGGCCTGATATTCAGGTATGCACGAATTAAAAACTGCGAATACCGCAATCTTAGTTAGTCTCGATTTTGGTAGTGGTACTCATGATGATCGTCTGCAAGAATTACAGCAACTAGCCATTAGTGATAAGCTTCAAGTCCTAGGGGTAGTAGAAGGGAAACGTTCTCGTCCTGATCCGACAACCTATGTTGGAAGTGGTAAAGTTGAAGAGATAGCCCAGGTAATAACACAAACTCAAGCTTCGCTGATTATATTCAATCATGACCTATCGTCCGCTCAGCAACGTAATTTAGCGTTACGTTTAAATTGCAATGTCATTGATCGTACTAGTTTGATTCTAGATATTTTTGCTCAGCGAGCTAAGAGTTATGAAGGGAAGTTACAGGTCGAACTTGCTCAACTTGAGTATCTTGTAACTAGGCTTGTGCGTGGATGGACTCATCTTGAGCGCCAAAAGGGGGGGATCGGTTTACGTGGTCCCGGTGAGACTCAATTAGAGACAGACCGTCGATTAATTAGAAAACGAGTTAAATTACTTAAAGAGAAACTGTCAACTCTTCAGTGTCAACGTAATGTTCAGCGGCGATCAAGGCAACGCACGAAAGTATTGTCGGTATCGATTGTTGGCTATACCAATGTGGGAAAATCGACCCTGTTTAATAAATTAGCACGTGTGCAATCGTATGCTGCTGATCAGTTATTTGCTACATTGGATACGACAACACGAAAATTGTACCTTACTGAAGGTAACTCAGTGGTAATTTCAGATACGGTAGGATTTATTCGCGAATTACCTCACACTTTGGTGGCTGCTTTTCGAGCAACACTTGAAGAAACTGTGCAGGCAGATATACTGCTTCATGTGATAGATGCGAGTAATCCTACTCGGGATGAGAAAATTGAAGAGGTTAATAAAATTTTAAAAGAGATTGGTGCAGATACCATTCCTCAAATTTTAATATTTAACAAAATTGATTCGATCGACTCAGGGACGGACGGTAAAGGTTATGTACGAGATGAATATGATAGAATATCTCGCATTCGTTTAAGTGCAAAAACCGGTGACGGTATAGAGTTTATAAGACAAGCATTGACAGAAGCAATCGCAGAAAACTCCAAGAAATTGCATGAGAGATCTAAAGATATTAAGAAAGTAATTGGAAGTTGTGCTACGGTACAAGAACTTTTTTGAACGAACAAAACAGGAATTATTATGGGATTAAATGATCCACAATGGGGAAAAAATAAAGGCGACTCCGGTCCGCCAGATCTGGATGATGTACTACGCAATGTCAATAAAAAAATCAATAATATTTTTGGACAAAAAAAAGAGGGAGGAGGTGACGAAGGCTCTCGTGACAAAGGCCCTAAACCACAAAGCGGAGTAAATATCACATTGATTCTGGGGTTACTTGTCGTGGTGTGGTTAGCCAGTGGATTTTATATTGTGGATGAAGGCCAAAGGGGAGTGGTATTACGTTTTGGTCAATATACTGATACTGCACCGGCTGGGTTGCGTTGGCATTTTCCTTATCCAGTTGAAAAGGTTGAGATGGTAAATGTTAGTCAGGTTCGCACAGTTGAGATTGGCTATCGCAACAATGTAAGAAGCAAGGTGCTACGGGAATCATTGATGTTGACTGATGATGAAAAC
>JAMXAE010000195.1 GCA_024281695.1 Nitrosomonas sp.
AAACGGATACTGGCGGCTGGACGGTTTGACGTCTTCCAATTTGATTTTCTCGATCTGCCGCGCGCGGCTGGTGGCCTGCCGGGCTTTCGACGCATTCGCGGAAAAACGGCTGACGAACGATTGTAAATCGGCGATCTGCGCTTTCTTCTTGGCGTTATCGGCCAGCATGCGTTCGCGTACCTGAGTCGAAGCGGTCATGTAATCGTCGTAGTTGCCAGGATAAATGCGCAGCTCGCCATAATCCAGATCGGCCATGTGCGTGCACACGCTATTCAAGAAATGCCGGTCATGCGAAATGATGATAATAGTGTTCTTGCTGGCGTTGATCACATCCTCTAGCCAACGGATGGTATTGATGTCGAGGTTATTGGTCGGCTCGTCCAGCAGCAGGATGTCGGGATTGGAAAACAACGCCTGCGCCAATAACACGCGCAGTTTGTAACCCGGCGCGATGGCGCTCATCAGCCCCTGATGCTGGGCCGTGGAGATGCCAACGCCGAGCAGTAACTCCCCGGCGCGCGCTTCCGCCGAATAGCCATCCAGCTCGGCGAACTCGGACTCCAATTCAGCTGCGCGCATATAATCGTCTTCAGTCGCCTCCGGGTTGGCGTAAATCGCGTCGCGTTCCTGCTTGATGCGCCATAAATCCGCGTGCCCCATCATCACCGTATCAATCACCAGGCAATCTTCAAACGCGAATTGATCCTGCCGCAATTTGCCCACTCGCTCGCCGCTGTCCACCGAGACATTGCCGGAAGTCGGCTCCAGATCGCCGCCGAGAATTTTCATGAACGTCGACTTGCCGCAACCATTCGCGCCGATCAGCCCATAGCGGTTACCCCCACCGAATTTGACGGAAACATTTTCAAACAGGGGCTTGGCGCCGAATTGCATGGTGATATTCGCGGTTGTAATCAAAACGGGTACCTGCGGAAGATGGTTGCTAGAAAGGGGCGCACATTATAAACGTTTTTTAATAGAATTGCTGGGTTATGGTGGGTATTGATATCAATTGCATGAAGCTAGGGCGCAAGGGTATGCTTCGCATTAACTTTCATCTGAATCGATCATGCAAAACACAATTTTCTTAGTTAATGAGGAACCCTTCTGCCTATGGGATCTAGATCTTCAAGCAAGGAACAATGAGTTCTTGAAAGGATTAGATGCCGACTACTTTGATTATTGTATGAAGGCGTACCTAGAAACAGAAGATGAACAGCGATCATCAGTTGCACTTCGAATTACTCTTCACCATGCACTTGAAACATTTTTCTCGCTCATTGGAGCATACATACAAGCTCCTGACTGTGCTTACGCTTGGCTTGCAAAATGTTCAACAACCGACCTCAGAGCGTTTATTTCGAGAGTGAGCAATAGCTCGCCTGATATTTTCACAAAACTCAATATCTCACCTGTTAGTTGGAAAACTGTTGCGGAAGCCATCTTTCATACCTATATGCCCGGGACTGAGAAGCAAGGGAGAATGATTGAACACTTCTCAAACGTGTGGCAGCGACTAGCACATGAATTTCAAGATCAGAAACACATCGATGAATATAATTCAATGAAGCATGGTTTTCGAGTACAACGAGGTGGGTTTGCACTTGCAGTAGGGATAGAACCATCATTTGGTGTTTCGCCTCCAGATGACGAAATGCATCTTTTAGGTAAATCCGATTTTGGTATGTCATTCATGAAACTTGAATCGCTTGGAACTGGCAGGAAGAATCGAAGTATCCGTGCACGTCGAACATCAATAAATTGGTCGATGGAGCGAGTTGTCCTTTCGCTTCAACTTGCTTATATGTCACTTAACAACGTGATCTCCTCTCTTCGAATCATCAATGGTTGGAAGGCATCTGAATGCAAATTCCTTCGCCCAGAGAATGATGAAGATTTTGAAAACCCATGGAAATACACTCCTGGTGTTACAAACATTAACTTTGATTACGTCATAGATGAGAGAAATACGACTACAGTAACAAGGCGAGAACTGTTGGAGATGATCAGTAATGGTGGTAAAGAAAATTGACTTGAGGTGCAAGAACCCGCGTAAGGCGGAAGCTGAAAGCGTTCCGCCTGCATGATTTGACGGATCACCTTTCGGGTTTCGTCCTACGAAGCTAAGCGCTCCGCCTGCTCCTCAACTCTACGTTAGACCGCAATGCAAAACACATCGAAGCCGCCAGAACCGTGTAACCTCACAACTCAAAGGAGATATGACATGACCAAAATCGCAAAGAACACGATCTGCCTCTGGTACGACAACGACGCCGAGGGTGCGGCGCGATTTTACGCCGGGACTTTTCCCGATTCGTCGGTCGGCGTGGTGCATCGCGCACCCGGGGATTATCCGTCGGGCAAGGAAGGCGATGTATTGACGGTCGAGTTCACCGTCATGGGTATCCCGTGCCTTGGACTCAATGGCGGGCCTGCATTTACGCACAACGAAGCTTTTTCGTTTCAGGTGGCGACCGAAGACCAAAGTGAAACGGATCGCTACTGGAACGCAATCGTCGGCAACGGTGGTCAGGAGAGTGACTGCGGCTGGTGCAAGGACAAGTGGGGCATCTCCTGGCAGATTACGCCGATTGCCCTGACGAAAGCATTCACCAGCCCTGACCGCGTAGCCGCCAAACGGGCATTCGATGCGATGATGACGATGAAAAAGATCGACATTGCCACCATCGAAGCGGCGTTTCGCGGTTGAAAGGTGAGCGGTTTGGCAATTCATTCAAGCCACGTAAGGCGGAAGCTAAAAGCGTTCCGCCCGCAACCGAAGTACCAAGTCATGAATTAACACATGTCATCAGAACCAGCACGATAGGTTAGGGTGGCATTAGGTGCGGGGGATAATTCCCGCTTTTTTGCACGCAGGTCTCGATAAAATCGTATCCAGATACCGCGCTACCTCGTGATAGGGCGAAAAATCGAATTCGCCGCCCTGCGCATAGGACAAGACGCCGGCCATATTGATATCCGCGACGGTAAATTTACCGGCCACCAAAAAATCTTTACCGGCGAGATGGTTGTTCAATACTTCAAGCGGTTTCATCAGTTTCTTTTCAGCCGCCTGGACGATGTTTGGATTTCTAACTTTCGCATCGAGAACTTTCCGGTGCAGAATAAGATCCACACAGGCGGTTTCCATTTGAGTGACCGCAAACAGGCTCCATTTGTAGATCTGCGCTTCGTCTTCCAGTCGATCCGCCCAAAGCTTCCCCGCGCCGTATTTTCTCGACAGATAAAAATTGATCGCGATGGCTTCGGTCAGCACCAGATCGCCATCGATCAGTGTGGGCACCTGCGCTAGCGGGTTCAGCTTTAAATACTCGGGCGCGTATTTCTCTTTCTCGAATGGGTTTGTCCGGACATGCTGGAAATCCAAGCCCAGCTCCGCCAGCGTGAACAAGACATATTTAGCGCGTGACCATTCAATGCCATATAAAGTAATCATAATTTTGCTTGAAGCTATCGGTTGTTATCACATTGCGGATTCATTATTGCATTTTAGTGGGGTTGTAATGGTGGATGTTGGTTCACACGCTCGGGGATTGATTGCACGAAACGGCGGTTGGAGGGTATGCTTCGGAAGCATGCGATTTAGGGTAAGAATCTAAACCTTCTAATGATGAAACCTAAAATAATGGTAATTTTGTATAAAATAAGAGGATAGAGTGAGTTCTGCTAAATTAGATATCTAATTGTAGCTAGACATGAGCCATGGCAGACATCGAGCTAACTAAACTTTCGGCGATTCCGTATTTTGATCTTTTCAACTTACAAGGAAGATTTATTAGCACTCTGATGTTTCATGGTGACGGTAAATGGCGCATGTGGGTACCCGCTGGAGATCAACTCATCGAAATCAACGCACAGCCAGCGGAAATGTTTTATTTCTCCGTAGAACCTGAATTGCCTACCGATCTCTACTTGCATTTTCTGGATTTCATCGCGCAGCGAGCAAGCTTTCCCGATTTGCAAAAACCAATTCTTGGTTTGCGTGATGATGTTTTTAACTTGTCTGCTTCTTTAGCTAAGATCTCGCATCTTCACATAGCCAGAGATGCTATTGGAACCGGTATATCTCGAATGGTAGTGACAGAGATTGAATATTTATTTTCACTATGCCGAAGTATTTTTGACTTATTACAAGAAATCGCTAGTGTGCTTTGGGAAACAATTTTCCTTCATGATGCAACAATACTGAAAAAGCCTCTAAAAGATACGTTCTCAGCTATGGTTCTATTTAAAGGCAAGGAGTCAACACAGGAAGAGTTATCTGAAAGATTCGGTTTGCCGCCATCGCTAGCGGCTTATTACAAACGCAACTCAGCGTTCTTTCTGACTCTTCGAGATTTTCGGGACAATATTGTTCACCGCGGATCTCAGGTTCAAACGATATTTTCTAGCGATGCTGGATTTCTCATACAACATTCACTGAAACCGTTCTCGAATATGGAAATTTGGCGAGATGATGAAAAACAGCAAAATGATCTAGTTCCATTGTTTCCAGCACTTGGCATCGTAATTCACAAAACTCTTTCTGCATGTGAAGACTTCAGTGCAACTATAGAGCGAGTGATTCAGTTTCCACCGCCAATAGCGCCAAGCATGAGATTCTTCATGAGAGGTTATTTCAATGAGTTATTTTCTGCCACACTTTGCGATGCTACTAATCGTTTAACCAATGATTTAAACGGAACTGTGCAAAAAGTACGATAGCCTAGGATAGCGTTAGAAATCCCAATGATAAAGCGATCAAAAAGCACATCACACCCTCACCGGTTCGGATTCCGGCTCAGTTTGTAACTAATCTGATACTCCGCGCCTTCCGCTTCGATGATGAGCGACGATTCCCGTGAATTTTCGCCTTTTTTCAACGCCGGGATCGTGGCGGTGAACGGGCCGTCGTCGTCATCGCCGCTGTCCAGCTCGAACACGGTGATGTTGAGCCGGTCGTTGAATGCGGTGTTTTTCGGGTAATAAGCATTGAGCATGCGCCGTTCGTCGTCGTCGAAGTCTTCGTCGGTGAAGTCGAGGAAGTTGGTGGCCATGTCGTCGGCGGTCATGGTGAGGTGGATTTCGTCCGCGCCGAGGCCGCTTTGGTCTTCGATGCTGTAGATTTCCAGGTGATTCAGGTAGGAAATGCTGTAGCGGTAACCGGCGAGGAATTCGAAATCCGTTGTCTGGCTGCG
>JAMXAE010000196.1 GCA_024281695.1 Nitrosomonas sp.
ACTAACGGTGATATCTTCGCTCATTGATTGGTCACTCCGGTAATTGAATTGTAGTCGTTATTATCGCATTAGCCCGTCAGTGTTACTTCTATTCTGATCTCATCCTGAGAAATCTTAGGAGTATCTTTATTGACTACAGTTAAGATAATACGAAATTTCTTCTCTGGCTTTGAACCAAACTTCGGGTCAAACTCGGGCGGAACAGTATAAGAGACTGTAGGCAGTGTCCTAGCCGTTCCAGGTATAAAACTAAGCTGAGTTTGATTCAGAATTCCGGAGTTAAATGATTCATCGGGGGTGCCTTCCAATGACTCTAACTTCCAACAATAGGCGAGGCGATTAATTTCTTGATAATGCGCATCGTTCCATAGCAGCGGCGCTTCGGCAATTAGTTTCAAATCTGTCCTTGGCAAGTGCTGGTTATCATGGGGCTCAACAATATTGGCTTTAAACACATGGATGATGCAAGGTTGTTCTTCTGGGTATCCACTAGGGCGCCCGCCAGTAACGCCCCCATATTGAATATTGTTGAAATTCACGTCTTTTTCATCTCTCTGGTCGCTGACAGCAAAGGTAATGACATGGCTACCCATTTGACTAATGCGGCGTGTATAGATCTCCTCCGCAGACTCCAATGCGGGACTCATCGCATATTGTTCTTTATTCACATCAGTGTTAAAGCTTGAATACCACCGGTAAAATAAAGGAACGTCCGGCAACTCTTCCGGTTTCACGATGCTGCCTCGAAAATTTACCTCTTGGTTAACTTTATAATTTGCGTCATTTGGGTCGTTTGTCCGCGGCTCTTCAATGCTCAATTTGATAAACGCCATATGCACTCCTACTGGCCACTGTCGGTGGTGAAGTTAACAGTCCCGCCGTTGACCAGGATGATTCCCTGATCACCTTTCACGTTGATGGGAATCTGGTTGATAGTCACGAGTGATTTGTTATTCATACTCGGCAACACCATGCCTGGCCATGTCCCACCAGGCAAATTTCCTTGTATACAGAGACCCAGTGCGACTACTCGAATATCCGCACCGTTTACTTTGATAGTTACGCTGGAATTAAAAGAGTTGAAAATCCTTACTTCGGAACCATCATCGATAGGCTTTGGGGCAGGTGGCGGCGGCTGAATTACCGGAATTCCCATCCCCTGACTCTTACCACTCCGGCCAACCTCAACTAATATTTCGGCTTCATTTACCATTACCTTGCCGCCATCAGCCGCGAGTTTTAGGCTGCCCATAAGATTCAATGGTCCCTTTAGAATTAAATTGGTCATGATGACCTTCCTGTAATCTCATTCCCATCAATATGGGTTTGGGACCCTAATTCCGGACCCACATCCAGTGTACCAGTGATGTGAACACTCCCATCGAGTGTAATCTCACTGCCCTTAATCATAATTTTTCCGTTGGGTGACTGAATTTCAATCAGTTCTTTTCCACCCTCGTCGATAATTCTGATCTCGTTACCGCTTCGCGTTCGAATCAATTTGATATTATTCTCACCGCTAGAATTGGTCTCCGGAGATTTATCCTGAACGCTCCACAAGCCACCGATTACGACAGGTTCGCTGATGGCGCCATTGATAAAGGCCACCAATACCTGATCGTCTTTCTCAGGTAAAAATAAAGTGCCGTAACCGTTGCCAGCCATCAGCGTCGCAATCCGGGCGGGGTAGGACTTCGCATTGCCAGAAACGCCTTCGAGCGTAATTTCAATCCGGCCTTCAGCGTCAAGTTTGTTGCTTTTCACGATTCCTATATAAACGCCCGGTATGGTTCCGTTCATATGCGCTGACTTGCGGTAAAGGAAGTAAGGTAACCGGATTGATTAATTTCATGAAGTGCGGTCTCGACTACATACTTAACATCGCTAAAGCGCCCCATTTTTTCCAGTATCAGAATATTACCCACCCGGATATCCGGATTACCGATGGTACTACCTTGAATCGAAAACAATGCGCGTTGTTGTTTTGCCAACTCGGCATCGGCTAATCTCTGCGCTTCGGCAATGGATCCAACTTCTCCATCGGCATAAATGATGCGTTCAGAGCGATTGCTGCTGATGCCTTTAATTTGTGCTTGTCCGGTTGCCGACAATCCGGCGATGTAAGCTTGTGATTGTGTGGCTTCCGCGCGAGCAGAGAATGCGCGTTTTTGCGCGGCATCCCAACCGCGCACTTCGACTGCACTGGTTTGCCCGGATGTGCTCAGTTGCGTGGAAAATGAAATCAGATTTTTGCCACGCGCGATACGGATTTCTTTTCTCTCTCGAGAGCGCTTGAACATTAGTTTGTTGTCTTCCACCCAAAAGAAAAAGCCATTTTTCTTCGCCAAGTATTTAATGTATTCGAGATTGGATACGTGATTTTGAATTTGCTGTTTTCCCTGCTCCTCAGTGGCATCAACGTCTGCTGTTAATTGCATGTCCGTTGCGATTTCCCGCACGATGTCGCTATCTCTTTTCTTTTCACGGAATTCACGATACCCGGTACCGCGGGTTCCTGTGTGTAATTTGTCGAATCCATGTACATTGAGTGTGAGACCGCCGCCTTCGTCTAAATTTGCTCCGATGGAAGTAATCTCACCCGCGATCATGGATTGCGTGGCCCGGGTATATCCCATAAAAATTTCCAGTTCTTTTCCTTCGGCAAAGATGCCCTGTTCAGCATCTATAAGTTCAAGCTTGAGATCGTTTACTTGTAAAGCAAAGGCGCATGGTTCATTGGTAACCAGATCCACGCTCACACCAGTGATTGCTTTGTGATAGGGCACAGCTAATGGCGTACCGTTAACTCGAATCTCAAAAATCGGCACCGTTACTTCCTGGCCCAGCATGCTGAAATCAACCGGTAAATTCATGGTTACACTAACCTTGGTAATGTGAGCCGCTGGCCATTTGCCAGTGCGCGCGGATTATCGATATTGTTTGCTATGGCAATTTCGCGCCATTTGCTCGGGTCGTTAAGCTGAGCAGCGGCGATTCCTTGTAGAGTATCGCTACTTTTTACAATATAGCGCGCAGCTTGCTCGACCAGCGCAGCTGGTGCGCCAGCAACCATCGACTCCGCCGTTGTATTACCTTTGAATTCAACGGTAAGGCGAGCCCGCAATGGCAAGCCGAGAGAATTGAAATATTCAAAATGTTGCTTGACGCCTATTAGAAAGCATGAAAAAGCCAGCGAACCCCAGAGCAGTAGCAGACGAGGCGGCGCTTTTGTTCGTGCAGTGGGTTCAGTTAAGTTTGCAATGGCTATCGTGCGCGATCTCACATCCAAGCCGGTATCGGTGGTGTCAAAAAAGAGTTCCATTGACAATGATTGTGCATCGCCATTGACAAACTGCAGAATTGTAGACGGCAATCCGGGGATTTTAATCTCAGCAAATTGATTGGTTTTGGAGAGAGTATATTCCGGCGGATTGAACATCACAGGAATTGGTAAAGGAGTCCGCTCATCGAGATTAATAATTACAGCTTTTGCGAGTGCCATTAGTAAAATTCCCCTCTACGTTCCCGCTCGAATTTCTTGCGTCGATTCAATACTTGTGCAACTTGATCAGCCACTCGTGTAATGTCGCTGCCATTCAGTTGAATGGGATCTTTACTATTAACTGCAGATTTTGTACCGGGTTGCATTGATTTTGTGTCTGGTGCATTTGCTTGAACAGCAACTTCTGCTGATTCTGGCGGTAGCATGCGTAAGCTAAAATCGGACGGCAGTCGTGGCTGCGACTGCATTGCGCGATCAAATAGGATATCTGCTAAGCTGCTGGGAGCGTTATGCGCAGGTCCTTTGGTGAACTCAGGGTGAACCGCACTGTCTTGACTATGTTGCTGGTGAGCTTGTTGATTCGTCGGCGAGGGAAGCTTACCGCTTCGCTTGAAATACTGTGCCGGTGATAACTCGGATCTGGGTGTGCGGTGTGTGGAAAGAGCGAGCGCTGGGAGTTTCTCAAACCGGTTAAGCGGGTTCTGTTGCAGTTCCGCAGCAGGCCCGGAAAGAACGGTATCATGTTGATCATGTCCGGGGGGGACTTGTCGAACGGTAGACTCGGGATAACGTGCCGGTAATACCCCGGTACGCAACGCACGATGCGCAGATAGAGCGAATGCCGATGAGTTTTCGGATTGAACGGTAAGCTGCTGCTTGTGTCCCTGATAAATTGGCTTACCTTTGGATGTCACTAGCGCATTTAATCTTTGCTTGGCGATAGCAACGCTAGTAACGGACTGTATTTCAGGATTACCCGACATTATGCGTTTGACGATTTGGTAGTGCTGCCACAGATTAACCGTTACAGAGGGTGCTAATGAGAGTGGTTGCTCCGATCGAAGCAATGCAAGTTCCAGAGGCGGAAAATTCATCATTGTCCCGTTACGCGTAGCATTTTTATTACACTGAATTGTGAGGGAAAAATTATACCGCTGCCACATGGCTTCCAACAAGCATGTGCGGCTGATCTCACTTAGTCCACGCCAAGTTGACCGATCATGCAGTACACCGAATCGTGCATTATGTTGTTTCTGGTTTAATTCTTCTATCAATCTCAGTGCTCCCACAATCAATTACGAAGCTTTTGAGGAAACCGGTTTGTATCACTCATTCTGCAGGTTTCATAACCGTCTTGTTGATTCTCGAAATTTCTTCAACCCAACGCCGCCGGTCTGCGTGTTCCAGATTCAGTAGCTGTTCCGGCGGCCAGTGAAAATGATAGGCAATAAAGGCTACCTCCTCGTACAGCCGGGCGAGAGGGTAGCCTATAACCCCCCCGCGAGTTCTGGCTCCACATTAAAGTGATGCTGGCATTGCGGGCACATGACTGCAATCTTGCGGGTTTGTGCACTATTGATCCGGTTATAAAATTCCTGTAAATACGCTAAATCCGCTGCGAACAAACCTTCAATCACTTTGGGGTTGATCGCATCAAGCTCGCCCAAACGAGTAATCACACGAGATAGCAGAATAACTACAAGATAGGCTGAATTGTTCTGAACACGCGGATCTTTCAATGGAAGAATTTCATCGGCTGCTGTTGCCAGTCGCATGATTCCTTCTCGGTGCACAGTGCCAACACTGTCGATATAGCCTTTCGGCAGCACAAACTCAAATTCGGTGGCAAATTCG
>JAMXAE010000197.1 GCA_024281695.1 Nitrosomonas sp.
TTTCAGTCTTCCGGTAATGGTTACGTGACCCTGCTCATCAATGGAAGCAATGTCACCGGAATGAAGCCAGCCATCCGACGAAATAATCGCTTTCGTCGCCTCAGGATTATTCCAATAACCAAGCATCACATTTGGCCCACGTATCAGTAAGGCATTATTCTCACCCAGCTTGACCTCTACACCCGGGATAGGCAAGCCAACACTGGCCGGCACATTATCTCCAAGTCTATTGGCACAAGCTACCGGACTGCTTTCAGTCATACCGTAGCCTTGCAAAATCGGTAATCCCAGACCTATGAATATACGTGAAACTTCAGCCGATAACGCAGCTCCTCCACTCATCACAAACCGTAGTCGACCACCCAACTTACCCATTACTTTACTGGCAACCAGCTTATCTAATAAAGGCCAAAAACAATGCGTAAATCGCCAACTTGCCCTTCCCTGCTGATATTCAAAACGACTATAGCCGACATCCACCGCAAAATTAAACAACCACCGTGCAAAACCAGGGCCTTCGGCAAGTTTTGCACGTATACCTGCATAAACTCTTTCATAAATTCGGGGCACTGAAATCAATAACGTCGGCTGAATGATCGACAGATCTTCTTGTAATTGCGAAATCGAGCGCGCATAAGCAATCGTGGCTCCACTCATCATGGGTACATAGTAACCCGACGTACGCTCAAAAGTGTGTGATAAAGGTAAAAATGAAAGCAGTAAATCATCGGGCAACACCGGGATTACCTGCAAACAGCTATAGGCGTTAGTCAGTATATTTTGATGACTGAGCATAACACCCTTGGGACGACCTGAAGTACCGGATGTATAGATAATGGTTGCAAGACTCTGTGGATCGCTAGTGACATGCCTAACTTCACCGGCCTGCGCAGGCAGCCAATCCCTGACGGCAACGACACGTACACGATCAGATGAATCTATGCTATTTTTCTCAAAAGATCTGAGCAAAACGATGCGTTGCAGTCCTGCAATCTGATCACCAATTGCAAGAAACTCTTGCCATTGGTGAGAATTCTCCAGCAACAATACTTTAGCGCCGGCGTCATTGATGATATAGGCGGCATTCTCAACACGATCATCCGTGTAGAGAGGAATTACCACCAATCCAAGCCCCAGTGCTGCTTGCTCGAACATGACCCATTCCGGACAATTCTTCATCATTACGGCCACTCGATCACCCGCCACGAGGGATTCATTGGTCAGCGCAACCTGCCAACGAGCAACAAACCGATCCATTTGCTCCCAAGTATAGCTACTCCATTGCTCGCTGATCGGATTGAAATAACGATAAGCTACTTTTCCCGCTGAACGTAGCACACGCTCATTAAAAAGACCGTCCAGTGTTTTTGCCTGTTCTACCGAAATGATATCTGTCATTGCGTTTTGTGCAACTTGCATAGTTTTCCTTTTTCCACGACCACTCAGTTAAAGACTCTATCTTAGCTTCATTGGGTTTTATTCAATGACATCCTTACTTTCAATGATTGTTTTAGTGCTTTGGGTACTGTTAACTCCTGCAATATCACTAGCGCTTTCAGCTTCGGTAACCCCTTTATTGTTACTGTCGCTGTTGAAACTTCGAGTATTCTTACTGTTCTCTGCGCTATCTTTATTTTTGGTACTCACCATACTCACGATATTATTGATTGCGTTACTACTTCCTTTATTTGAAGTTCTGGTTTCTGTACCGAAATCAGGTGGAAAATCATCTACTTTAATGACTCGATTGCGTAGATCCTTCATCTTATTCAGCAAATCTGCTTCTGCCGCAGTAATTATTTTAAGCTGCAATGCCTGTGCAATTTTCTCATCGCCTTTAGCATTAATTTGGCGCAGCTTAACGGCTTCCCGCAGTTTCGCTTCAACCGTTCCGCACTCGATGGCACATTGCAAAGCTTGCTCCAAATCCGCCAAGGGTTCATGGTCTACCGATGGCACATAAATTCCTGTTGTCAATCGATCGCGCACTACACCCGGCTGCATCATTAAACGAGAAACCTCATGCGCCAAGGCATCAGTTGGTGGCTTGCAACGTTTACCCAGTGGGAAAACCAACCCTCTTAGTAACCATGCAGATACCATGTTTCCTGGGAAATTAGCCAGAAACTCATCGAAAGCCTGTTGCATCCGATACATGGCATCCTGCATCGACCAATGCAGCAAGGGCAAATCAGCGTTGGGACGACCATCCTCTTCGAAGCGTTTTAGTGTCGCCGAACATAAATAGAGCATGCTTAGAATATCGCCAAGTCTGGCGGATAACCTTTCTTTACGCTTAAGAGATCCGCCCAGCACCATTAATCCGATATCTGCGATGCAGGCAAAGCTAGCTGAGAAACGGGCCAGTTGACGGTAATAAGTAGCCGTTTCCGGTGCACAGTTTTCCGGTGCATTACCTTCTATATAATTCCCGAAGAGCGCGTAAATCAAGCTATTTACAGTATTTCGCGTCGTGAATTTTGCATGTCCGACGATTGCTTCATCAAATGTCAATGATGCACGATCTTCATTTTTATCATGTGCCGCATTAATTTCTTTTAATAAATAAGGATGACAGCGAATAGCTCCCTGGCCAAAAATGATCATATTACGCGTCAGAATATTTGCACCTTCGACCGTGATACTGACGGGAATGTGCTGATAATTGCGTCCCAAATAATTTCTTGGGCCGATACAAATACCCTTCCCACCGTGAATATCCATCGCATCATTAATTGCCTGACGTGCCCGCTCGGTCAGATGGTATTTAACAATCGCAGAAACGACCGAAGGTTTTTCCCCCAGATCGACAGCGCCCGCTGTCATCACTCGCGCAGCATCCATCATATAGGTGTTGCCACCGATACGTGCCAATGCTTCTTCGATGCCTTCAAAATGGCCGATCGGCGTTTTAAATTGCGTACGCACCCGGCTATAAGCGCCACTGGTGCGCGCTGCCAACTTTGCTGCACCCACACCGGTGGCTGGCAATGAAATGGCTCGGCCTGCAGCCAGACAATTCATCAACATGCGCCACCCCTGTCCGACGCCTTCTTGCCCGCCGATGATCCAATCCATGGGAATGAATACTTCTTTACCCGAATTGGGGCCATTCTGAAACGCCGCATTAAGGGGGTAGTGGCGTCGCCCTATGTTCACTCCCGGGGTATTGGTGGGAATGAGTGCCAAAGTAATACCGAGATCCTCACTTCCACCCAATAATTTATCCGGGTCATAAAGCTTGAAAGCGAGTCCCAGAAGGGTTGCCACCGGCCCCAGAGTAATATAACGCTTTTCCCAGGTTAAGCGCATACCCAACACATCGCTTTTGCCTTCGAACTCACCGCGACACACAATACCAAAATCCGGCATGGCACCGGCATCCGATCCCGCTTCCGGCGAAGTCAACGCAAAGCATGGCACTTCCAATCCCTTGGCAAGGCGCGGCAAATAATATTCTTTCTGTTTCTCAGTGCCATAATGCAGCAGCAATTCAGCCGGCCCGAGCGAATTGGGTACCATCACGGTCACCGCTGCGGTACCGCTGCGCGAACCGATTTTCATCACGACTTCAGAATGTGCCAGCGCTGAAAACCCATAACCACCATACTGTTTGGGGATAATCAAACCAAAGAAACCATTTTCCTTGATAAATTGCCAGACTTCCGGCGGCAAATCTTTCAGCTCATGCGTGATCTTCCACTCGTCCAACATGTCGCATAACTGTTCAACCGGGCCATTAAGAAAAGCCACTTCTTCTACCGTGAGTTTAGGTTGAGGATAGGCCAGCAATTTTTTCCAATCCGGTTTGCCACTGAATAAATCGCCTTCCCACCAAACCGTGCCTGCATCCAATGCTTCTTGTTCCGTTTGTGATATCTGCGGAAGCATTTTGCGAAAAATCTTTAAAATTTGATTGGTGACCAGAAACCGGCGTATGACAGGAACGGCTAGAATTAAACCGACAACTGCAACTAACAACAAGGTGACATAGAAGAGAAACAGGAGCATGATGATTTTCCCCGTAATGAGTTAAGCTCAATCAAGTTACACATGTGACATGCTGACTATGCATGACTGTATCCGATACGTAAAATATGTAAAATTCGACGTCTGCATAAAAAGCTTACGATTTCAAATTTACATGATAATCTCTTAAATCCCTACACTAACTCAAAAGTTTGATGGAAAACTTGTTGTGTAATTCATACACTCAAGTAAATTAAACCATTTAACTGCCTAAAATTCAGGAGAAATCCCATGTCCAACGATACTTTGGAACTTGCTCAAACCCTCATCACTTGCCGTTCACTGACACCCACCGACGCCGGTTGCCAGGACATTTTAATCGAGCGCCTGGAAAAACTCGGTTTCCATATTGAAAAAATGCGTTTCGGCGAAGTCGATAATCTTTGGGCGCGTCGTGGCAGTACCGCTCCAGTGCTGTGTTTTGCCGGACATACCGACGTCGTGCCTACCGGCCCGCTGGAACAATGGGACAGCGATCCATTTACTCCCGCCATCCGCGACGGCAAACTCTACGGCCGCGGCGCCGCCGACATGAAATCATCGCTCGCGGCTTTTATCACCGCGATTGAAGCCTTTCTGGCGCAGCATGCCAATCATCAAGGCTCCATCGCATTGCTGATCACTTCCGACGAGGAAGGCGTTGCCGTCGACGGCACGGTCAAAGTGGTCGAAGCGCTCAAAGCGCGTGGCGAACTGCTGGATTACTGCATCGTCGGTGAGCCGACCTGCACCGACACACTGGGTGACACGATCAAAAACGGCCGGCGCGGTTCTCTGTCCGGCAATCTGACGATCAAAGGCATCCAAGGCCATATCGCCTATCCACATCTGGCGAAAAACCCGATTCATCTGGCCGCCCCAGCGATTGCGGAACTGGCGCAAACCGAGTGGGATCAAGGCAATGAATATTTCCCGCCGACCACCTGGCATATTTCCAATATTCACGGCGGTACCGGCGCGACCAACGTCATCCCCGGCACACTGAACTTGTTATTCAATTTCCGTTTCTCCACCGCCAGCACGGTCGAATCGCTCCAAAACCGCGTGTATGAAATTCTTGGCAAACATGGTTTGGACTATGACTTGCAATGGGA
>JAMXAE010000198.1 GCA_024281695.1 Nitrosomonas sp.
GTCAGCCAGATCACTTTGTAACCGCTCCGGGCCACAGGTCTCCCGGGTACGCTGGTGTGCCGCTCGAATCTCGACTTCCAGGCGGGCATTGTCTTGTACTCGCGGCGATATGGGGCGATCTCGCCAGGCGTAATAACCACTCTCAGAAACTTCAAAAACCCGGCTCATCACCGCAACCGGATAGTGCTGTCGCAGTGCTTCCATTCGACCGTACTTCACCGCGACTCCCTCGCAAAGTAGGCCGTCGCTTTTTTAGGGAAGCGCTGATTTATTCGGTTTTTGAGAATTTTTAGCGTGCAAGTCATTGATTCTAATTGCGGCGGAATCTGAGAAAGCGAATTGATCAACACTTCCTTAGCAGATCTCGCTCCATCTTGACTTCAGCTAGTTCGCGATTGACCCGGGCTAACTCCATTTCCAACTCGGTCAACGGCTTCTGATTCTTGTCAACATCACCCAATTTTCCCCGGCACGCCGCATAAACCCAGTTCTTCAGCGCCCCTACCGGCAATGACAATCGTTTTGCCGCCTCAGATATCGTCAGACCATCCATCTCATGCAGACTCAACTGCCTGCACCCCAAATTCCTGCGTGTAAATCCCTCTTGGTATCCGTTCCATCTCAGTCTTCCGTTTCCAGTATTTTACAGAAACGTTGGATTCCATTTTTTCCAGCTTACTTCAATGCTTCCCACGTGCTGCGCGATGGTTCCTTGCGCAATAAACCGGTCTTCGCGCGCTCGGGCGGCGCACCATAGCGCCCGTCCGGACTATCGCTTCGACAGTGTCAGTTCCGGATGTTATGTAAGTCCTCCATCTAATAGCAAATCGCTGACGAACTGAACGCTAATGCGCTGTTAAGCTGTTCACTGAGAGCGCCGCCTTTTTCAAAAACAAAGCTTTTTTGCTTTTATTGACGGAATTGGAAAGACGAACAAGAATTTGTCATTCCAATACATGCTCACCCAGCAGTAACTTCAGAAATTTCTCGCGCGTTGCACTGGATGAATCCCGATAAAGTTTGTATTGGGCATGCTGATCTGGTTGTTCCGGGTTGATTTCAATGCCCCACAACGGCGCAGTTGTCGTTGGTAAATTGGAATAGCGCACATCGACCAGCACATCCGGTTGTTGCGGGCGAATGGCGAGGAATCCGCTGGAAAAATGGCTGAAACGCGCGATATCCTGTGCCAGCACGGAAAAAGTTGACAATCCTCTCAAGTCGCGTTCGAGTACGAATTTATTGACCGACTCGCCTGGATAGATGCGTGGTTCAGAAAATAGACCAACGCGGATCGCATCAACATGGAATTGGCCATCAAATTCATAGATGGAACGCCACAGTATCAGATTGGCGAGCGTCGGCTTCACCAGCAATTGTTCCGCACGGTGCCCCCTTTCCGCAATCAGTGTTTCTGCAATAGCTTCGGCGCGGTGCAATTGCATCCAGCCGAATGATAGATAAACTGCCGCGAGCAATAATCCAATCCGGGCCGCCGTGTGATTGTATTTCCTGAAAGCAATCACCCCAGCAATCAGCAAAATCAATGTAAAAGCCGGGTCCAGTACCGAAATAATATTCAACGCCACACGTGCATCGCTCACCGGCCAGAGCAAATTCGTGCCATAACTGGTAAACGCATCCAGCACGCCGCTCAAGCAATAACCGAGAAAAGTAAACAGATACAAGCGGGCGAAAGTCAGGCGTTTGCGCAAAAACGGCCACAGTAGCAGCGCGACAATCAAAGCACCGAGCGGCACGAAAAATAGCGAGTGCGTGAAATGCCGGTGAAATTCGACATTCAGCAGCGGATCGTTTTCCGATTGGATCAGAATATCGATATCTGCGGCTATACCGGCAAAAAAGCCGATACCAGTGGCCAGTCGCGTTTCCTGTTGTTTTGCGCCCGATTGCACCATGGTGGCGCCGAGCAATCCTTGGGTCAATAAGTCCATATTCTTAATCGTGTTAGAAGAAAAAACACTCTTTTAGAAAGAGTGCCTATAGTATAAAAGGATCAATGGTTCGGGTGCGATTTATTCTTGCTCCTCAATTCTTTTGCGATCTTCAGGAGACGTAGCGAGAGAAAATACATTAGCAAATTCTAAAAGCAGTTTCTAGTAGCTTTCAAATTCATAAAACAGATTATCGTGTGACAAATATCACAGACAATCCAATGTTCAAGCATCAATAATCTATACAGTCGCGTAAAAGATCCAACGCAATGAGTATGACAGATAGCGCTAGTTTGGTTTATTTAGCCCTGAGAAACAAACTAACTAAGGAGCCTCTGAACAAATTGAATACACTTATGGCTCGATAAAGCTCACCGCAAACGCTATCGACACTTACCGTTCTCTTTGTGTCTATGGAAGAACTTAATCAGAACCTCCTTAATAACCAAAACCTAACTTGATACACTTTTCTTTAGGAGAACCACATGCGTAACTTATTGCAAAATCTCATATTATCGGCCCTCTTAAGCTTGCCACTGCTTGCGGAAGCAGGGTCTTTTGACAACACACTTTGGTTAGGAAATAACAAGAATGCTAGCCTAGGGGTATTAAATGTGAACCGCACCGGAAAGATACTCCGTCGCGTACATGATACCGAAGCCACAGGGATCGCTATTGACGCAAGTAAAAACCTAATATTCTTCGGTGATGATGCGGGACAAATCACAGCCCGGGATCTGAACAGCCCTGCCTTAATACACACACCACCGCTGAATCCACCCGCATCTAATGGGCGTGACATGGCATTCGATGGAAAGTACTTATGGCGAACCGATACAGGCAATAAGACTGTTCAGCAAATTAACCCTCAGACTGGGAAAATCCGTTTCTCATTTGAGCCTGATTTTTATGTGATCGGAATCGCTTGGGATGGGCATCATTTATGGATGAGCGAATACAACGGATTTGCCGGTAACGAACGGATCGTTCAATTTACTCTTGAAGGTGTGCCCACGGGGGTAGAGTTTCCTGCAGGATTGGTAGACGATCTAGTGGGTGGATTGGCTTTCGATTCGACAGACAATACTTTGTGGCTTGGGGCACGCAATAAGCTCTATCACTACACCACTACCGGAAAATTGCTAGGATCGATTCCGATCGCAACCTCAGGTCGTTTTATTGACGGACTAGAGTTTCAGGGTATTGCGGCATGTGTGCAATGAAAGAATAAGCATAGAGGAACAGGTCCCAAGACGGCTCTGTCGCACATTATGGTCAAATTTCAAGAAAGTCCTTAAACTCTGTTGACGCTAACCCAAACCCAAAACTGACCAGAAAAAGCTGTTTGTACTAATCGAATTTTGACTAGGTAATCCAGGTATCCTGCTTAATTTCTAGGCGGGAGTAATAGGAGTGATTACTATGGTCATGTATGCAAAGATCGGCGGATGTTTTTTCGTAAACATCTGTCTATCAGTGAGATTCAACGACGCACAAGTTTGTCACGCAACACGATCAAGAAATGGCTGAAGGAATCGGATGAGTCTGCCGCCAAGTATCAGAGGGCCAAGGATGAGGGTTTGCTGACACCGTTTGAACCCAGGCTATTATTGGCATTGAAAGCTGATGCACACCGTCCCAAGCGGGATCGACGTACAGCATTGATGTTGTTCAATACAATAAAGTAAGAAGGTGTTACTGGTTGCTATGCTACTGTTACCCAGTTTCTACGTAACTTGCGTAACGAAGCAACCATAGCTGAGGTGAACTCTGCTTTTGTGCCGCTCAAGTTTGAATTGGGTGAAGCATTTCAGTTTGATTGGAGCGAGGAATGGCTGGTGATTGGCGGCATCCTCCGTAAGATCCTTGCTGCGCATACGAAGTTATGCGCCAACCGTGCCTTCATGTTATCGGGTTATCCGTCACAAAACCACATGGTGACTGCGCAGCGTAACCGTTATTCCGTTCCCTGTCATCTGACCAATCAGAAAGTAATGGTGCACCTCTTATTCAAACCGAGTCGAGATATCTTCTGGAAACAAGATTGTTCTCGCCATACGCGTCTACTGGATCGTGACCAGATCAGTTATGACTAGCTCGGGTATAACTAGCGCCGAACATGTGCTGAATGTGCTGGCACGCCTTAATCAGTCGCAGTTTCCAGCTCAGGTGGAAACCAGTCTAAAACTTGGCGAGGAACTGCTGGCAAATACATCGCGCTATGACAACCTGAGTACGCACGAGGTGCCAAATGTCTGACATCATTGTGCTCAACTCAAAGTACTCAAATTATATGGCATGGCGGACTGCTATACAGATTTGCTAAGCCAGAATACATTAGGTGTAGCTGTTTTGCTTGATTCATCGACAGAACTACTGCACCAATTATTGGAAGCTGAATTGATCGATCGAAGCATTCGCTCTATTCGCTATCAGATAAATGCCGCCAGATTCCCAATCCATCACGATTTACAGGGTTCGATTTCAGCCAATCCAAAGTGAACAAGCAACTAATCAGTCAATTGACCACCATGGAATTTATTGCTGCTGCACAGAATCTGGTGCCAGTCGGTGGCACCGGTACAGGCAAGACTCATCTTGCAACTGCAATTGGTATCTTAGGTATTCAGTGTCACAGCAAAAGAATGCGCTTTTACTCTACCGTAGATCTGGTCAATATGCTGGAACAGGAGAAAGCTACTGGTAAACAAGGCAGATTGGCGCTTAGATTAATGTACATGGATTTAGTCATCGGCTATTTGCCATTCTCACAAGCCGGTGGCGCCTTGTTGTTCCATTTACTCTCCAAGCTCTATGAACGAATTAGCGTCATCATCACGACCAATCTGACGTTCTCAGAACGGAGCTGCGTATTCATAGACGCCATGATGAAACTGCGCTATTGGATCGACTGACCCATCATTGCCATATCATCGAAACCGGCAACGAGTCATTCCGCTTCAAGCACAGTAGCGCAACCGCCAAGGAGCGAATTCGATCGCGGGAAAAAGAAAAATATTTATCACCAGAAAAAAACGCTGATTTCTAATCTAGTACTATCATGTTCAACAATATCAACAGGAGTGAGACCTTTGCAAAATCACTATTTTTTAGAAAGACCGCAGTAAATGTGCAATTTCAATTTGATTTACTCTCTCTTTT
>JAMXAE010000199.1 GCA_024281695.1 Nitrosomonas sp.
GATTATGTCGTCGACATGGGCCCAGGTGCGGGAGAGCATGGCGGCCTGGTAGTAGCGCAAGGAACTCCCGAAGAAATTCAGCAGGACAACACTTCGTTAACAGGCAAATACTTATCCGGCACATTATCCATTCCCATCCCGGTCACACGCCACACAACCGATGCTGACCGAATGCTTCGAATTGAAGATGCCTCGGGCAATAATCTAAAAAATGTTACGCTCAATTTGCCAGTCGGACTATTTGTGTGCGTGACTGGCGTCTCCGGATCTGGCAAATCAACACTCATCAATGAGACGCTCCATCGCGCGGTCGCACGCCATCTTTATGGCAGTATCACCGAACCTGCACCCTATCAGCATATAGACGGTTTGGCTTTCTTCGATAAAGTGATCAATATGGATCAAAGCCCGATTGGACGCACTCCCCGCTCCAATCCTGCTACCTACACCGGATTATTTACCCCCATCCGAGACTTATTTGCAGGCGTTCCACAAGCGCGCGAACGCGGTTATGCACCGGGTCGGTTCTCATTCAATGTCAAAGGCGGGCGCTGCGAAGCTTGCCAAGGGGATGGCGTCATTAAAGTCGAGATGCACTTTCTGCCCGATATTTATGTCACCTGCGATGTATGCCACGGCAGACGTTATAACCGGGAAACCCTGGAAATTCAGTATAAGGGCAAAAATATCAACGAAATTCTGCAAATGACGGTGGAAAATGCCTTTGATTTTTTTAAAGCTGTGCCCGTTGTTGCGCGTAAATTACAAACCCTGCTGGAAGTGGGCCTGGGTTATATCACCCTGGGTCAATCCGCCACTACCCTATCCGGTGGTGAAGCTCAACGGGTCAAGCTGTCGCTGGAGCTTTCCAAGCGCGACACAGGCCGCACCCTGTATATACTGGACGAGCCTACGACAGGTTTGCATTTCCAGGATATTGATCTATTACTGAAGGTGTTACACAGATTACGCGATCATGGCAATACGGTCGTAGTGATCGAACACAATCTTGATGTCATTAAGACCGCAGATTGGATCATTGATCTAGGTCCGGAAGGGGGCGACGGCGGAGGTTGTATCGTTGCCGAAGGTTCGCCGGAAGCGATTGCAGCCAATCCCAGCAGTTTTACCGGTCATTATTTGCAACCCATGCTGATTAAATGAATCCGCGCGATTATTTGCTGGAAAGTTTTTCCATCGCAGTCAAAGCGGCTGATCCAGCTCATATCGTCCCCCAGTATTTACCATCCCCGCCAAAAGGACGCACACTCGTTGTCGGTGCAGGCAAAGCAGCCGCTGCCATGGCATTGGCCGTTGAGAATTCCTGGCCCCCTGACGCACCGCTGGATGGTTTAGTCATTACGCGCTATGGACACCAGTTACCCACCCGCAGAATCGAGGTGGTAGAGGCCGGGCATCCGACTCCTGATCAAAACGGTGAGCAGGCATCAAGACACATGCTATCTGCGGTTAAGACATTAGGCGCTGAAGACTTATTACTTTGTTTGCTGAGCGGTGGCGGATCCAGTCTGCTCGCTTTGCCCATCGATGGTATTTCTTTGCATGATTTGCAACAAATCACCCATCAATTGCTCAGTTGCGGTGCCAACATTCAAGAGATCAATACCGTGCGCAAACATTTATCGGCGATTCAGGGCGGAAAACTCGCTGCCGCCTGCACGGCGCCTATCTGTGCATTAATTATTTCTGATGTAACCGGCGACCAAGCCACCCATATCGCATCGGGTCCCTGCACACCCGACCCGACTAATTTTTCGGATGCATTGGCGGTACTAGATCATTACCACTTAAATGTGCCTCCACCCATCAAACAGAAACTGCTGGCTGGTAAAAATCAGCAACTCTACGAGACTCCCAAACCAGGTTCTCCAATTTTCACGCATGTCGCAAACAAAATTATCGCCAGCGCACATCAATCATTGTCGGCAGCAGCGAATTATTTCCAACGACACCAAATATCTACCTTAATATTAGGCGATACCGTAACCGGAGAATCGCGCGAAATTGCAAAAGGCTATGCTGCGCTGGTTAAAGAAATCCGCTTTCACCCACAATCGTTAAAAGCACCCATCGCCCTTTTATCAGGTGGCGAAACGACCGTAACCATCAAAGGCAAGGGGCGAGGAGGCCGCAATACAGAGTTTTTATTGTCTTTGCTGATTGAACTCGCTGGAGTGGCAGATGTATATGCGCTTGCTTGCGATACGGATGGGATTGATGGCACAGAAAATAATGCTGGAGCAATCATTACGCCTGATTCACTGATGCGCGCAAAGCAACTGGGACTCAGTGCTCAAATATTGTTGGACAATAACGATGCTTATACTTTCTTTCAGCAGTTAAACGATTTAGTGATGACTGGCCCCACATATACAAATGTGAATGACTTTCGGGTCATACTCATCCCTTAATATAACCCATGATCACTCATGTCGATTTTGTTGATTGTGATCAATTTGTATTGAAGATAAAACCAATCCCTGTTGAAACCACCGGTTGATAACATATTCATAGAACTGCTGATTCCTTGATACCGGATAAGTCAGAGCCAATGCTTTGCCGCGCTCTGTCAGCAAAACATGCCCTAAATCCAGTTCATTATTTTCGTTGTTAGAAAAACCGATTTTTGTTGGCTTACCGCAATAAAATAGCCGTGCATGTTGACGGAATCCTTTCTTAACAAAACCGCTGCGTTCGAACATCACTAAGCCGACATCTTCCAAGCGTTTTAATGTGGCCAGAGTAATCCCCTGGCGGGTATAAATCTCTTCGTGCACATCAAAAATAAGCGGCAATGGCTCGCCCTGTATCCATAAAAACTGACATAAAGCTTCAAAAAGCCGAATATCATCTGAACTCAAATCCGATTGTCTATCTAATTCATTGTGAAAGGATGGCGCCATGGAGCTGGCTACTCCGGAAGTAATCCATTGCGTAAATCGCATCAATAAATCACTGTTCTTCATGCATAGATTTTTACACTATTTCTTAGGGCTATCAGTAACAGCCAAAGAATCTGTAACCGTTAAGTCTTTTTGCTCGCTATTTGTACTCTCTGTTGGTTTGGCGTCACCGCTCTTACCCTTTGCTTTTGGAGCATCTTTTATCTTGCGAGATTTAATCTCCTTATTAATATCTGCAAGAAACGCTATGTTATCTTTACGTCGTTTGTCGCTCTTGTACCAAGATATGCAAGTAATAGTACCCATAACTATTAATAAAATACTCAATACAGTCACTCCATCCAATAGAATAAAAGCAAATCCTGTTGAAATAGCAAATGCGCCTAAGAATGCTGTAAATAGCCACATCTTAGAGCCACCAGCGGTACTGCTACTGCGACTGTTCCAAGCTTCGAGATTATCTCGTGTAGTAACCAGTTCTTCGTCCGTCCATTTTTTCATGCTCATAACTAAAAAATCTCCATTAAAAATATTGATATTTCCCAAAGTATAAATTTATAGTAAGAAAAAAACCAATGGGATTTATAGTATTTCTTTCCGATAACAAAAAAGGCACCAATCGGTGCCTTTTTTGTTAGACAAACTTAACTTAGAAATTATGACGCATACCTACAGTGTAGGTATTGCTATCTCTGAATATAGCGTTTTTATCATCAATCATTGCTCTTTGATAGCCACCAAATAGGCTTGAACGTTTGCTAAGGTTATGTATTGCACCAACTGTAAAGCTACTTACTTGACGACTTGCTTGAACAGCTGTTGCGTGAGCATGTGTCATACCACCTTGAGCAATCAAGCTGGTATTGCCTAGATCATATTGACCGCCTGCAAACCAAATATTCCCATCACCACCAAAATTCATTGCAGAATTACATTGCCCACGTGTATCCGGTGCACCTGTTGCTGGATTACCTAGCATCGCAGCATTAGTGCAGGTCGCTGCACCCACTGCATTGTTAATATTTTCGTACTGACCGTTAAGCTTAAAGTTTTGGAAACTCCACATTGCACCACCACGCCAAACATGCTCATTATTGGTTAAACCCAAGTTTGTTCTTTGCCGAGTACTGATATTATCGCGAGAATATCCCCCAAACACACCTAAATTGTGGCCTTGCACTTGTGCTTCATATTTACCTGCGACTTGAAAATCCCATTCACCATCTTCACCGCCAGAATTTGAATTACTTCCAGAGAAACTACCTGATGGTGCAATGATATTCGCTGGATCTAAACGATTAGAATCACCTGGCATTAATAACCCTGAAAAGCTGAAGCCTTCAACTTTTGGTGAATCGTAACGCGCAGCACTGTTTACAAAACCATTCGCACCTGAACCCAATCCATTTGCCGATGCAGTCATCGTACCACCACTACCTGAAGCTTGAAGAGTTGTATATGCAAATGGATCAATAGTCATACCACCTGCAAAATCTTTAAATGGAGATTGAACACGACCAAATTTTACTTCACCCCAACCATCGTTAGCCAGAGCAACCCAACGCTCCCTTGCAATACCCAAGGCGCCACTACCTGTACTAAAGCCGTATTCAACATGCGCTTTTGCTTTCAATCCACCGCCCAGATTTTCGGTAACATGCATACCCCATCTTGACTTACCAGTATCATCGCCGATATGAGCTTGACTACTTTGGCCATCCTTGTTAACTGTAGCATATTCAGCTTGAACACTACCAAAAAGCGTCACGTTTGTTCCTTGTGCTGATGCAGCCATTGGAGTTGCAAGTACACTGACTACTGCCAACGAAATAATTTTCTTATTCATACGGAAGTTCTCCTTTAATGTTAAAACGACTGGGGGCGTCATATTTTTATCCTACTACACTCCGGTGGAATGCACCCCGTTGTTAGGACCTCCCGACTCGGAAGGTTTGATTGGATTGTGCCCAACACAGAAGCTTACTGCAAGAAAAACAACCAAATTTTGTAAATTAAACAACAGTTATGTTGCATATACGCAACATAACTGTTGTTTTTTCGACTATAATTTATTTTTATTACTGCTATTCAATCTCTACCGGGTTTAATTCCTCGCCCCTTGGGGCGTAAAATATTCGCGTGAGCGAATATATACATAAGAGACATA
>JAMXAE010000200.1 GCA_024281695.1 Nitrosomonas sp.
CGTCCCCCGACATCGCGGTTGCTGGAGGCGATAACATCGGAGATTGTTTTGAGTGATATCCCGTAGGCTTGAAGGCGCCGCGGATCTACAGTGACTTGATAGTTTTTTACAAAACCGCCCACACTCGCCACTTCCGACACGCCATGTGCTGCGGTCAACTGATAACGCAAGAACCAATCCTGAATAGCACGTAATTCGTCGAGTGCGCGATTCTTGGCAACTAGCACATATTGGTAAACCCAACCGACCCCCGTTGCATCCGGGCCGAGAGAAGGCCTGACATTTTCTGGTAACCGGTTTGCTGCGAAGCTCAGGTATTCCAGTACTCGCGAACGCGCCCAGTAGATATCGGTGCCATCTTCAAAGATGACATACACAAACGATACACCGAAATTTGATAGTCCCCTGACAACCTTTGATTTTGGCACACTTAACATAGCTGTAGTCAGCGGATAAGTAACCTGGTCTTCGACCACCTGCGGCGCCTGTCCGGGATATTCCGTGTAAATGATGACCTGTACGTCCGATAAATCGGGTATTGCGTCGATAGGCGTCTTCAATACTGCATACACGCCCCAAGCTACCACAAAAAAGGTTCCAAGTAGTACCAGGAAGACATTCCGCACCGACCATTCGATTATATTGCCAATCATCTTAATGTCCTCCGTGAGCAGTGGCGCCAAGGCTGAGATCTGCTGGCTGAATGTACACGATGATATATTCACCGGCTGATTCACCGGTGATTTCGAATATAATCTTTTGTCCAGGCTTTAATGAACGAAGTAACGCTGGATCAGAAACGCGAAAATCCATGATCATTGCAGGCCATTGAAGACTAGCGATTGGGCCATGCGCAAGTGTGATTGTTGCATGTGCAAAATCCATGGTATTGATGGTTCCTTCGCCACGATGAGTTTTTGACGGCGATGCCTTAACAAACGAACCAGTTCCAGTTTCTTTTTCCTCGTCCGGTAGCTGATGGCCTCCGTAACCCAAGCCACTCAGAACCGCCTTGAGATTACTTTCTGCATCAATTAGGAAATTAGCTTTAACCACAACGGTTTCTCCAGCATTAATTCCCCCCAGCACCTCAGCATAGCCATCGGCATGCATACCCAGTTTAACCGTGCGCGGTTCAAATCGGCCTGCGCCGAGATCCACCAATACCACCCGGCGGGTGCCAGTATCCAGTACGGCTGAATCGGGTATTACCAGCACTTTGTCTTTGCTGTGGGATGAAGCAAATTCCACGCGTGCGTACATGGCAGGTTTCAGCAGACCATCGGGGTTGGGAAGTACAACACGCACGATAGCAGTACGCGTCTCCGGAGTTACTGTGGGATAGATGAAAGCAATTTCACCGTTGAAAACTTCGTTTGGATAAGCTTCCACTCTGATGGTGGCCACCTGACCTTGATGTACCATTCCAAGATCCTGTTCAAATACATCTGCTAGCACCCACACGCTGGATAAATCAGCAATCTGATAAAGCACTTCTCCAGGCATAAAGCGTTGACCCATGACAGCCCTCTTTTCCAGCACGACACCATCGGCTTTAGAACGCAATGTCATATACTGCCGCACTTCGCCGGTTTGCTGCAGGCGTTGTAATTCGGTTTCCGCAATATCCCAATTGCGCAGTTTCTGCAATGCGCTGGCAACCAATCGCTGCATAGAGGCCCGCACATCGGAATCGCTATCAGCGGTGGATTGCAACCCCCTTAGCGCAATCAAGTATTCCTGTTGCGCTGTAATCAACTCAGGACTGTATACATCCATCAAGGCATCGCCCTTTTTCACTGCCTGCCCTGTGGTGTTTACATAGAGCCGCTGGATCCAGCCTTCAAATTTTGTTACTAACGCATATAATTTGCGTTCATCTGCCTGTATCGTTGCTACGGCTCTAATAGTGCGCGTCAGTTCACGTAATGTTGCAGTTTCAGTTCGCACCCCTAGTTTTTGAATTTTTTCGGTACTTATTTTTACAATAGTTTGATCTGATTGAGATTCCTCTCCCTCATAAACCGGCAGATAATCCATTCCCATGGTATCCTTTTTGGGTACTGGGGAGGTATCGGGCAATCCCATTGGATTGCGGTAATATAAAATCTTTTTTTCAGTGCTGGTTGCTGCGGATAAAGTAACTCCGGTTGATGTTTGTGATTGCGTACTACCCCACCAATAACTTGCAAACAATGCAGTTGTAATCGCAACTCCAACCATGATTAGTTTAACGACGGATTTCATAGGAATCTCCATAATCGGTAACAGTTAGTGCTGCTTTTTGCCAGCCAGCAAATCAATTTCCGCCACTGCTTTGTTGTAATTCGCCATCGCTGTGATGAGACTGGTCTCGAAATCAAATACTGTCATTTGATTATCCAGCAAGGTCAAAAAGTCGACCCGGTTTACCTGGTAAGCAGCCAATGCGGATTCAACCGTCAATTTCGCTTGTGGAAGAATGGCAGTCTGATAGAGCTTGACCGATTTCAGGCTTTGCTCAGCGATGGCAATTTGCTGACGCAATCTTGCCGTAACTTCATTACTTTGCGCTTGATACAGACTGACTGTTTGATCACGCATTGCCTGTGATTCCATGATGCGAGGCTCAATTTTATTGCCGCGCCATACCGGCAGATTAACCGCCACAGTCATACTGACCATGTCATCGCGTCTCGTACCGTCCATCATGTTGTCACGCTGACCATACGAAAGTCGCACGTCAAAATCCGGATAGTAGGTCCTGCGTGCCAAATCAACAGATTTCTCATTGCGTGCAATCAGACTTTGCAATGCAAGCAATTGCGGGCGTTGCGTTAGAGCTTCTTGTTGTAATGTCTCTAAATTCAAAGGCACTTCTTGAATTTGTAATGGTACCGGAACTAGAATCTCGCCTTTCATGTGGCGTCCCAGAATGCGAATCAATTCCGCTTCCAGCACTGGCTGTTCGCGCGTCAATACTAACAATCTGTCCAGCATTCTCGATACCTGTGTTTGTGCTTTCAGCACATCCGCCTGACTGCCTTGTCCAACTTGGTAGCGTTCTTCCGCAATGCGCAGAAAACGTTCGAGAATCTGCTTGTTTTTCTCGGTCAGCTTGATTATCTCAACCGTGAGTCCGAGATCCCAATATGCTGTTTTAAGATCGTGCACAACGCGATTAACCGTTTCATGATAACCCTGCTCAATCGCTTCGGCATCCTTGGCGGCAACATCTTTACGCAAACCGCGCTTTCCCGGAAAAGGCAAACGCTGGGATAGACCGATCATTTTCATGGTCATATCCTCGCGGTTGAATGGTGAAGATGCCAGCGGTGCATTGATCACACCAGCCTCAAGCATGGGATCATCCAGCGCTTCCGCTGGTGATACTCTTTGTTGAGCGGCTTCACGTTCTTGATACGCAGCCTGAATCTCCGGATTATTTTCCAGTGCTTCTGCAATCAAACTTGGGAGCAGCGTCACGTTGTGGGAGTTGGATGCTGTTAAAGTTGCCTTTGTAGCAGACTGTGCAAAAATTGCTGTACCAGCCCTGTTTAAAATATCTTCCTTACCCTGAGCATTTGCCGGAAGTACGATAACAGCAAGCACTGCCGCAACAATTCTGCCGGGAATCACTGCGAACTCCCGGTGGAATTTTGCTTACTCAATTTTACGATGACGTAATTGGAAGCTTCTTTTTCAAGAGAGAATTCAACGATATCGCCTTCTTTAATTTTAGTAGCCAATGAGCGTTCCTTCAGGCGAAAGGGCATAGTCATTCTTGGCCAATTTAGTGCAGCGATCGGGTCATGATTTATTTTTATTGTGGCGTTGGATTGATCGACCTGCAGCACCACACCCCTTGCAAAAATGAGATTGGAAGAAACAGACGATTCTTTATTGGATATTTGTGCCGAGTTGTTGCTTGTGTTATCAGTAATGTCGGATACTGAGTCAATTGGAATTGGTTGTGTAATCCGATCTGCAAGTGACAGAGCAGACATACAGGCAAAGATTAACGACAGTAATAATTTAAAAGAAAATGAAAGGGACATACTAACCTCCTAACTGTTGTATCACCAAAACTTATCAGTCTAGTAATAGACAATAATGGCAATAGCTTGCGCATTGCAAAATCTTGCGTAGCAATTACTTAAACGCAGGATTAATCTGAATTGATATTTTTTGCCTGGATTACAGGCGGATTTTTAAAGGGGGTTAGCTAGCGGAGGATGTTGCGGCTGTTCGGATACAAATGAAATAAAACTTGGACTCAATGAAGTAATAGCGGAAGTGTCGTTAGTTTGCATGACAGCAGTGTAGCCAGACAGGATCGGCGTATTACTGTATGCGTTACAAGAGGTATCATCGCACGGCAGACTTGCTAACAAATGATCGGTTGTATTATCTGCTGTTTGCTTATGACAAGCATCATGATGATGGCTGTCGATAGCTTTCGTCGATATGTTGTGATGACTGTTGATATTGTTTTCTTGCACACACACTGACAAAGCAGCCGCTGCAGCGCCTTGCAATGGAAGCCACAGCATAAAAAAAACCAATAGCCATTTGTAGTTGCGTCTTTTCATTTGTTTATTATAAACAATTTCAAGCTTATCACTAGACAAAAATTAAGTAGCTCAATCGTGCTGCTTCATCAATCGAATATTACTTAATCTCTTCAGCCATTTTGCGATGGGAATCGGCCATATCCGTATTTGCTTTCGCAGCTTGCTCGTATGCATTAATTAGGTTTCGACAGTGTGCCTGCAAATCTAACGCTTGTCTACCATAGTGGGAAGAATTTGACTCGTATCCTTCAAGCATTTTCTTATGTTCTTGTGCTTTTGACAGCATTTCTTTTGCAGCATCTTCATAATGCTTAGCTAGTGCATTATGGTCAGTAGGACTTTTTGCTTCCTGAATAGCTTTAGTCATATCCATTGGGTGTGGATTCATTTGTGCACATGAAGCTAATAAACTTAATAAACCAACAGCAATTAAAATTAAGATTTTGTTTTTCACAATA
>JAMXAE010000201.1 GCA_024281695.1 Nitrosomonas sp.
CGTTCAAGTAATGACCTTTACGTTCTCCGGTTTCACGCTCAGCTTTTTGGCAAGCTTCCACCACGAATTCGAAACGATCGCGCCAGCGCATAAAGGGTTGGCTATTAACATTCTCATCGTCTTTAGTCAGATCCAAACCGCCGCGCAGACATTCGTACACAGCACGGCCGTAGTTTTTGGCAGACAGACCCAGTTTAGGCTTAATGGTACAACCTAACAGTGCTCGGCCATACTTGTTCAGACGATCGCGTTCCACTTGAATACCTGCTGGAGGTCCGCCGCAGGTTTTGACGTAGGCAATCGGGAAACGGACATCTTCCAGACGCAGTGCGCGAAGTGCTTTAAAACCAAATACGTTACCCACCAGCGAGGTCAGCACGTTAACTACGGACCCTTCTTCAAAAAGATCAATAGGATAAGCTACGAAAGCGTAGAAACAAGTATCATCTCCAGGTACGTCTTCAATTTTGTATGCACGTCCTTTGTAGTAATCCAAATCGGTTAAAAGATCGGTCCACACTGTGGTCCAAGTGCCCGTGGAAGA
This sequence comes from Nitrosomonas sp., assembly GCA_024281695.1. Lineage (GTDB taxonomy): Bacteria > Pseudomonadota > Gammaproteobacteria > Burkholderiales > Nitrosomonadaceae > Nitrosomonas. The sequence goes on from JAMXAE010000201.1 coordinate 545, forward strand.
TTCAGCAGCCACTGCAGCAGCAACTTCTTCACGAGGAACACCGGCTTGTGGTGTAATTTTGAAACATGCCAGAAGGTCGGTATCCAGCGGAGTATAATCAGGGGTCCAGTAAGTGTGTCTATATTCTTTTACACCAGCGTTATATATTTTTACTGCCATAGTTTCTTCTCCAGTTAAGTTCCACTCGACTCCAGCCAACAGCTTAGACAGAAAGGAGGGGATATTGCGTTACAAACAAAACTACTCAAATCTATGAAACGCACTATAGCGCTATTTATCTATAAGAACAAATCAGTAATTCTGATATTTATGATAAGGTAATGTTTATGAGAATCTCACTGAGTTGATGTATGCTACATCTTACCTTGCGACAACTAAAAGTATTTGAGTCGGTTGCTAGACATTTAAGTTATTCACGTGCAGCTGATGAGCTTCACTTAACTCAACCTGCTGTTTCTATGCAAATTAAGCAATTGGAAGACAACATTAGTTTACCGCTATTTGAACAATTAGGTAAACGAATTTATCTGACGGAAGCAGGGCGCGAGTTATATCAATACAGTCGCTTAATTTCCCAGCAATTATCGGATATGGAAGTAGCGTTGGATGAATTGAAGGGTATGGAACGTGGTAAGTTAAATATCTCGGTCGTTACAACTGCCAATTATTTTGCACCACATTTATTGGCGAAGTTTTGCCAGCGTTATAGCGGTGTTACCGTTAGCTTAAATGTTTCCAATCGCGAAACGGTTTTGAAGCAGCTATCAGATAACTTGATCGACCTAGCTATTATGGGACAGCCGCCCGAGGATCTGGATATTGATAGTGAGTCTTTTATGGAGAATCCACTGGTGGTTATTGCACCACCTAATCATCCGTTATGTCAGGAACACAAAATTCCGGTTAAAAGATTGGCTAAGGAGATTTTTCTAGTGCGTGAATCAGGTTCGGGAACACGCAGTGCTATGGAACGTTTTTTTGCAGAGCATCAAATCAAAATTAACAAAGGTATGGAAACAGATACCACTGAAGCCATTAAGCAGGCAGTACAGGCTGGAATGGGGCTAGGTATTATGTCACAGCATACTGCAGAATTAGAACTGGAAACAAATCGTTTGAGAGTGCTGGATGTACAAGGATTTCCCATTATTCGCTACTGGCATGTGGTGAATAGGAAGAATAAACGACTCTCGGGTGTTGCGAATGCTTTTAGGGAATTTTTATTAAAAGAAGCTGCGAAATTGATGTTTGGGTCAAAAAAATAAATGTGATGGTAATGGGGTAGTTTGATATAGTTAGTCTAGAAATTTGATAGCCGCAATTAAATTATAATGAGAAATGACTGATCCCACTCTTCTTGATGAACTTTAAGTGAATGTGAGTAACTCAACGAATCTAAGTGTTTATTTCACTTGCGGTCTATCCGCACTGACTATTTTACTACTGGATTTCGTTACACCTCTTGGTGTAGCCAGTGGTATTCCCTATATTGTCGTGATATTGCTTTCGTTAAGATCTCCTGAAAAGTGTTTTACTATATCGGCTGCTTGGATTTGTACAGTATTGGTGGGAATTGGATATATGGGATCACCACCGAGTGAGGCTCCGACGTATCAAATTTTTGCAAATCGTTTTTTGAGCATATTCGCGATCTGGACGACAGCGATACTGGCATTAATCCAGCGAGATCAAACTAATGCATTACATCAAGAACGCTTGAAGAGCTTACAGAATGCGCGAGAAGCCGAAGTGAAGGAAGAAAAATTGAAAGTCTTGAAAACGACAATGCAGACAGTACAACATATCATGGGCAATTTTTTAAACAATTTACAGTTCATTCATCTTGAAATTGGTAAAACTAAAACACTGTCACCCGAATCCATCAAGAAGTTCGATGAATTGATTCAGGATACATCATTACGGATAAATAAACTCGGTGATCTGGAAGAGATTCGTGAAAAGAAAATGGCAGGTAATATGGTTGGTATCGATTATGAGCATCTTTTGAAGGATGAAGGTACAATCAATAAACACTAACAGTTACAGTTTTAAAAAATATTGAGCGAGGAAAGAGAATAAATGGTTTCAGGTCAAGGATCTGGTGGGAATGTGCTAGCAGCGGTTTGTAGTTTCTTTATTCCGGGTTTGGGGCAACTGGTACAAGGGCGATTACTGCCAGCATTTTTGTTTTTTGTTGTTGTCGGTGTTGGATATTTTTTTGCTGTATTAATCATTCCTGCAGTGATTGGCGGTTTGATTCATTTGTGGTCGATTATTGATGCCGCACGGTTTGTTGGGCCCACTTGATTATTCTTCGTAGTTAGTAAATTTTAATTGATTCATGACAGGTGTGTGCTTGTTATCACTAAGATCTGCTGTTGAAGACAGTAACTCGTATTTTTTGGATAGTTAGGTTTTTCTGCATTAACGGGCTATTCGAAGATAAAAAGTCGTTGTTGGCAGTAATCCGATAAAATTCAATGTTTACTAGCGGCTTCTATTCTTATTAAATTTTATTCCATGTCATCATCTAAACAAGCTTCGCAAAAAGTTGGTTTTATTTCGCTGGGTTGTCCCAAAGCACTGGTCGATTCCGAGCAAATCCTGACGCAATTGCGCGCGGAAGGTTATGAAATATCGCCTTCGTATGAAGATGCCGATCTGGTGGTGGTTAACACCTGTGGGTTTATTGATAGTGCCGTCGAGGAATCCCTGGATGCCATCGGAGAAGCCCTGGCCGAGAATGGTAAAGTCATTGTCACGGGCTGTTTGGGCGCCAAAGAAGGAGGGGATGTGGTTAAGAAAGCACATCCTCAAGTCTTGGCGGTCACGGGACCGCATGCACTGCCGGAAGTCATGTCTGCCATTCATGCACATTTGCCCCAGCCGCATGATCCTTATACTAGCTTGATACCGCCGCAGGGAATTCGGTTAACGCCCAGACATTACGCGTATGTCAAAATTTCTGAGGGCTGCAATCATCGCTGCACTTTTTGCATTATTCCTTCTATGCGTGGTGATTTGGTGAGTCGGCCGATTCACCAAGTGATGCAGGAAGCGGAGCATCTGGTTGATGCCGGCGTCAAAGAGCTTTTGATCATTTCACAGGACACCAGCGCTTACGGAGTCGATGTGAAATACCGCACGGGCTTCTGGCAAGGCAGGCCGGTTAAAACCCGTCTCACCGAGCTTGCGCAGGCACTAGGTTCCTTGGGCGTGTGGGTACGCCTGCATTATGTGTATCCCTATCCCCATGTGGATGAAGTGATTCCCTTGATGGCGGAGGGCAAAATACTGCCTTATCTGGATGTGCCATTTCAACATGCGAATTCTCGTATTCTGAAAGCCATGAAACGGCCAGCCAGTGCCGAGAATAATTTGGCGCGCATCCAGCAATGGCGAAAAGTCTGTCCCGATATGACATTGCGTAGTACCTTCATTGTCGGTTTTCCGGGTGAAACGGACGCAGAGTTTGAAGAACTGCTGGCTTTCTTGCAGGAAGCTCAATTGGATCGTGTGGGGTGCTTCGCTTATTCACCGGTGGAAGGTGCAACTGCCAATCAGTTGCCGGACCATGTACCGGAAGCAGTCAAGGAGGAGCGGCGTGCGCGCTTTATGCAATTACAGGAAGAGATCAGCCGCCAACGCCTGGCAACCAAAGTGGGACAGAAGATGACGGTAATGATTGACGAGTTGACTGAAGAAGGCTTGATTGCCAGAAGTAGCGCGGATGCACCGGAAATTGACGGATTGGTCTACGTGGAGAGCACTACTCATGGACAACCTGGCGATTTCATTGAGGTTGAGATCACCGATGCGGATGTGCATGATTTATTTGCCGTGAGAATTGACGAATAAATCGCTTACCTTTAAGCCACCCTTTCCCAACTACCAATATGCACCACAGATGGGATATTTTTTGCAAGGTTATCGATAACTTTGGTGATATTGGGGTCTGCTGGCGGTTAGCGCGCCAATTGACGCAGGAGCATCGGCAGGTCGTAAGACTATGGGTCGATGATCTGATCAGTTTTGCCCGTATAGCACCGGATCTTGATCCTCATCATCAACGTCAGGTCGTGCAGGGTGTAGATGTTTATCAATGGCATCTGGCAGTTGTAGAAGTGGAACCTGCTGATGTGGTCATTGAAGCCTTCGCTTGTGATTTGCCTGAAGCGTATGTGACGGCGATGTCGCAGAAAACAAAACCTCCTGTTTGGATTAATCTGGAATATCTCAGCGCAGAACCGTGGGTGACTCAATTTCATGGTTTGCCTTCACCGCATCCTCGTTTTTCCTTGACCAAAACATGTTTTTTTCCCGGATTTTCGCCAGGTACTGGCGGATTGCTGCGCGAAAAAGGCTTGGTGGTGCAGAGAAATGCTTTCGACGCAGCAGCCGAACAGGCATTTTTGCTGCGTAAGAAGCTACC
>JAMXAE010000202.1 GCA_024281695.1 Nitrosomonas sp.
GGCGTTTCAATGAATCCGTACTCGTTTGTTCGCGCATACAGTGCGAGCGAATTGATCAGTCCGATATTCGGACCTTCCGGCGTTTCAATCGGACATACCCGCCCGTAGTGTGTCGGATGTACGTCGCGCACTTCAAAACCGGCTCTTTCCCGCGTCAATCCTCCCGGTCCTAATGCGGAAATACGGCGCTTGTGTGTAACCTCAGATAACGGATTCGTTTGATCCATAAACTGGGATAATTGACTCGACCCAAAAAATTCACGCGCGGCAGCCGATACCGGCTTGGCATTGATTAAATCATGTGGCATCAAATTCTCAGATTCAGCCTGACTCAGGCGTTCTTTTACCGCTCGTTCAACACGCACCAAGCCCGATCTGAATTGATTCTCGGCCAGTTCACCGACAGAACGCACACGCCGATTGCCTAAATGATCGATATCATCGATTTCGCCACGTCCATTGCGAAGCTCAACCAATATTTTGATGACTGCAATGATGTCATCATTCGACAGCGTTTGCGATCCAGTCAATTCCGTCCTGCCGACCCTGCGATTAAACTTCATCCTGCCAACCACCGACAAATCATAGCGTTCAGGAGAATAGAATAAGCCGGAGAACAATGCCTTAACAGCCTCTTCCGTCGGCGGCTCCCCCGGTCTCATCATGCGGTAGATTGCAATCTGAGCATTCATTTCATCGGTTGTTTCATCGATCTTCAGAGTTTGCGAAATGTAAGCGCCATAATTAAGATCATTCACATAGAGCGTATGAATTTTCTTGACACTCGCTTTACGAAGTTTATTCAAGGTTTCTTCGGTAATCTCATCGTTGGCAAGCACAATCAATTCACCGCTTTCCATATCGGCGATATTTTCAGCGAGTATCCTGCCCAATAAGAAATCATCCGGAACATCCAATTGTGCGATATTGGCTTCCTGCATTTCACGAATATGCTTTGCGGTAATTCGTTTGTCCTTCTGGACTATGACTTTTTTACCTTTTCCCAGAATATCGAAACTTGCCACTTCTCCACGTAAGCGTTCAGGTACTAATTTAAACTGTATACCTTTGTCCGTAATATAAAAACTATCAAATATAAAGAATTCTTTTAATATTTGCTCTGAAGTGCATCCTATTGCTTTCAAAAGTGTCGTTACCGGCATTTTTCTACGACGGTCGATCCTGAAATACAAACAATCTTTGGGATCAAACTCAAAATCCAACCACGATCCGCGATAAGGAATGATGCGTGCGGAAAACAATAGCTTGCCGGATGAGTGTGTTTTTCCACGGTCATGCTCAAAAAATACACCTGGTGACCTATGCAATTGCGATACGATCACACGCTCTGTTCCATTGATAACAAAAGATCCGGTTTCCGTCATCAACGGAATCTCACCCATATAAACTTCTTGTTCTTTGACTTCTTTAACCGTAGGTTTGGATATTTCTTTATCCATAATTGTTAATCGCACTCTGGCACGCAGCGGAGATGCATACGTCAATCCACGTTGCTGGCATTCTTTGACATCGAACACCGGCGACCCAAGCTCGTAACTAATAAAATCCAACCGTGCATTTTTGGTATGGCTTTCAATAGGAAAAATCGAGTTAAATGCTGCTTGCAACCCTTGATTATGCCGTTTACTCGGTGCAACATTTTCCTGCAAAAAAGCTGCATAGGAATCAAGTTGGGTAGCAAGAAGAAATGGTATCGGCAAAACACTCGCGCGTTTTGCAAAGCTTTTGCGGATACGTTTTTTCTCTGTGAACGAATAGCTCATGAATTTTCTCCGGGAGAAGAATACAGAGGATTAATGAGTTGAGATCTAATATTTATCAATTGCACGAATGCCCAAACGACGCATCAATTGATTAAAAATATCAAAGGCTGGCAGCTATAATTGCTCACCAGCCCTTACTTTTTATTATTTTTATTATTTAATTTCGCAAGTAGCGCCAGCTTCAACCAATTGCTTCTGAATTGATGCAGCTTCATCCTTGGAAACGCCTTCTTTGACCGGTTTTGGCGCTCCATCTACTAAGTCTTTAGCTTCTTTCAAACCTAATCCGGTTACTGCTCTCACTACTTTAATAACATTAACTTTGCTCTCGCCCGCAGAAGCGAGAATCACAGTAAATTCAGTTTGTTCCGCGGCTGCAGGTGCACTACCAGCACTCGGTGCGGCAGCGACTGCAACCGCAGCTGCAGCAGCTGATACGCCAAACTTTTCTTCCATTTCCTTAATTAATTGCGATAATTCAAGAACTGTCATACTCGCAATTGCTTCCAAAATTTCCTCTTTCGATACAGCCATTATTTTCTCCTGGTAATTAATTCTTTAGCTACATGTTTAAAAATGAATTTCAAGCACTATTTGCTATCACGCACCATTGCCAAGCCACGAACAAATCTGGTTGGCACTTCGTTAAGCGTTTGTACAAATTTCGCAATCGGTGCCTGCATTGTTCCCAGTAGCTGGGATAGCAATTGTTCACGACTTGGTAACGCAGCCAGTGCAGTAATCTCGTCCCGCGAAATTACTTTTTCACCAATTGCACCTACCTTGATCACGAATTTTTCATTAGCTGCTGCTACCGGGTCTGTTCCTATACCATAGACCAACGGCCCCACCATATGCTTTGCCAACTCGGCATAAGGCGTATCGGCAACAGCACGCCGTACTAATGAATTTTTTATTACATGAAAATATATTCCGGACTCGCGAGTTTTGGCTCTCAGTTGCGTCATTTGACCAACTTCCATTCCTCGATATTCCGCAATAATAATTGCTTGAGCACTTGCTACTTGTGCACTCACTTCCGCCACAATAGCTTTTTTCTCTTCAAGATTAAGACTCAAGGTTCACTCTCCATCAGTAAAAGCAGCCTGATTACGAAAATCCATTTCGCATATCCAGGCCACATACACACTGGCGACCTTATCCCAGGATAATGCATCCTGTTTTGGGTTCACCATCTACGCTGGGTATTCAATTGTTTGCCATTACCTTTTATAATCGAACATTTAAGCAGCATTAAATAAGTATCTTGTTTGACTCATCTAATTTTCAGCCACCCCAACGGTCTTTGATAATCCACTCAGACTTGAATTTCTTTTGTCTCAGTGGCCCAACAAAGTTCTTTTTTATTGCTGTACCATACTCGCTTGATCTACCCGAACACCGATACCCATGGTACTTGATACCGAAATTCTTCTCAGATAAACCCCTTTTGATGAAGCAGGTTTCGATTTGTTCAGCGCATCAATCAATGCCATTAAATTCCGTTTTAATGCGTCTGCATCGAAGGATGCCCGCCCAATCGTACAATGAATAATTCCAGTTTTATCCGCTCTGAATTGCACTTGCCCTGCTTTTGCATTTTTAACCGCACCGGCGATATCGGTTGTAACGGTACCTACTTTTGGATTCGGCATTAAGCTGCGCGGCCCCAGTATTTGACCCAATTGACCGACCACACGCATCGCATCCGGACTTGCGATAGCGACGTCAAAATTGATATTGCCGGCTTTGATATCCGCCGCCAGATCGTCGAATCCGACAATGTCGGCACCGGCTTCTTGCGCTTCTTTCGCTTTATCTCCCTGTGCAAATACAGCAACACGTACTGTTTTTCCTGTTCCAGCAGGTAATACGACCGCCCCTCGCACGGCTTGATCGGATTTCTTGGCGTCAATACCTAAATTGACCGCCACATCAATCGACTCATCGAATTTAGCCGTAGCAGCTCCTTTTACAAGATTTAAAGCTTCATCGATTTGATATATTTTTGTACGATCAGCCTTGACAGCAATTGCTTTATAGCGTTTTGATGAACGTGCCATTTTATACTCCCTCGACTTCTATACCCATACTTCTTGCACTGCCCGCAACAGTACGCACCGCCGCATCCAAGTCTGCAGCGGTTAGATCTGGCATCTTTGTTTTAGCGATTTCTTCCGCTTGGCTGCGGCTTAACTTACCTACCTTATCCAAATGAGGTCTAGCACTTCCTTTACTGACGCCAGCCGCTTTTTTAATAAGCACTGATGCTGGTGTCGTTTTCATTACAAATGTAAAGCTTTTATCTGCATAAGCAGTGATGATCACCGGCACCGGCAATCCTGGTTCGAATTTCTGCGTCGCAGCGTTAAACGCTTTACAAAATTCCATAATATTTAATTGACGCTGCCCTAAAGCTGGTCCAATCGGCGGACTTGGGTTTGCCTTCCCTGCAGGCACTTGCAATTTGATATAACCTATTATTTTCTTAGCCACTTTATCTCCTGATGGGTGCAAACGAGCATTTATTTACTCTCCCCGATTTTATTTACAATTACAAACACACCGATACTTGAAAACCACCTTCTCAATAGCCGATCAAGATTTTTCTACTTGATTGAAATCTAGCTCAACAGGTGTTGGTCTTCCAAAAATAGAAACTGACACTCTGAGTTTGTTTTTGTCATAGTTCACATCTTCGACATTACCGTGAAAATCGGTAAATGGACCTTCTTTGACGCGTATAGCCTCGCCAATTTCAAATAATACTTTTGGCCTAGGTTTCTCTACGCCTTCCTGAATTTGCTGCAATATGTTATCGACTTCTTTCTGGCTAATCGGCGCGGGCTTCATAGCAGACCCGCCGACAAATCCAGTCACTTTATCGGTATCTTTAACCAAGTGCCAAGTATCGTCGGACATTTCCATTTCAACGAGAACATAGCCAGGAAAAAATTTCCTTTCGCTGATATTCTTCTGACCGCCTTTCATTTCGATCACTTCCTCTACCGGTACCAGAATCTGACCGAATTTATCTTGCATACCTGCGCGCTCAATCTTGTCTTTCAATGCACGCTGCACACTCTTCTCATAGCCGGAATAAGCGTGAACCACATACCATTTCTTACCCATTCTTCCCTCTGAATATAAGATCAAACATCCCGATCC
>JAMXAE010000203.1 GCA_024281695.1 Nitrosomonas sp.
GTTGCGACCGAAACCGTCATAGTTGTGATGTGCGCCATTAAATTGGAAATTATGAATGTATTGCACAGCAAGTCTTAGGTTTGCCAATGTTGCAAGCGTGGATGCAGATTTTCCAAATGGAGTGTAGCTCACTTCCGCTGTAAATGATTGGCTGTTAGGTTTGCCGGTTCGACTACCGACAATCGGTTCATCCGCGCTGAATATGATTTGATCTTTTGTGCCGGTGGTTTGTGTATAGAAAAGACTTAAACCATAGGTTTGCCGAAAAGTATAACCAGTTCTGATCCGTGCGATATCTAGGCTGCTGAATTGTTTTTCTGCTAACCCTAAAGCAACGCTGGCATTCATATCGCGCTGTTCTCTGAGATAGGTTGCATTAAGCTCGAATATGTGTGACATATCCCCTAAATATTGATAGGTGGCATCAAATCCATAATCATAGTAATTATCAGTGCCAACACCTTGCAGTCGTTGAGGATTGACATTGGCTTGCAAGCCGTAAGCTCCGATCGATCCGTATTGCCCGCTCCAGTTATGTTGCAGTGCCACTCGCCAGTATGGAGCGCCACCATTGATTCGATTTTGCTCGGAATCGAATGTTCCAATTCCTTTTTGTGCATTCTTTGGCAACATTGTGTAGCCACCCGCTTCAACATATAAGAGATTTTTCCACATCATATAGCCAGTTGCGCCGATCACTTGACTTCCCAGTGAATCAATCAATGGGCCCGCAGACGGTGTGGGTGCGAGATCAGACGATGCCCAGGGAAACCCCCAAACAGGCGTTGTATTCCAGAGATCAGAGACGCTGGGTGAATTATTGGTTGAGATACCGTAAACCAAATGGTTTCCGCTTAAGTCAGCATAATCGGCCATGCGGATATCGGCATTATCCAGCTCCCATTTGTTATCAACCCCACCATAGGTGCCTTGTACAAAAGCACCCATTTTCGAAGCGATGCGTCCCGCATAGAAAACAGATGCTTCGTCGATTGTATTATTGTTATTGCGGCCGTAACGATCCGCCGCGCCGCCCGGTTGGTCATTCATGGTGTGTGTAAACGAACCACGGATCATGGCGCTGATGGGAGGAATATATTTCAGTTTATTATCGGTTTTGCCAGTTGCTGTATAGCCATGTAATTTGAAGTTCCGCCCTGTTGGCGTCAGGTTGGGGCCAAATGATTGAACATGACAAGCGTTGCATGCCATGCCGGTTTGGCGCGAGAAGCTTGGCATGGAGTAAACGTCAATGCTGAATATTGTTATTACAAGTAGAAACACAGAAGTGCGCATAATATTTCTGGGTAAGATCATGATTCTTTCCTTTTGAGAAATACATTAATTTGAATTTGCACGATGTGATGCATTTCTAGAAGAATAGGAAATGCGCCTCGTTCCGGCAAATAAACGATTTATTGACTCGGCCATTAAAAATGGCTTTTATTAGAATCCCGTGTTTCGGTCTTTTTTATTGAACTAATTCTATTTTGTGTTCAAATCGATACAGATGATACTATAGTCTTAAGCGAGTAAATTAATTGTGAAGGAGGCTATAACTTATTGTGAAATTTTCGTTTGGTAATGATTATAGGATTTCTGAAGAGTAATGAGACAAGAAACTCGTATGCACCAACGCCTATCTTACTAGCGATAGATATCGCGATGTACACCCGCCTTCAATGCCTGGATGGCATCGTCTCTTTTTGTCACGATTTGCCTGTGCGGACAGAAAATGTTTTTTGCCAGTTCGCGTTGCGCATAAAACTGCCTAACCAAGTCGAGTTTTTGCCATTCCGAAACACGGGGCTGAGCCCAGGTTTTGTCATTACGCCCTAGCGCATAGAGTTTTCTTTCATCGGTAGCGCAACGAATTCCTTCATAACTGACATTCATGGCGCCGGTCGATGATCTGACCGCCAGCGTAAAGCGAATGACACCGTCTCCACCGATTTTTATGGAATCGGTATCGACCGAATATTGATTGTCAGTAATGGCCCCCGGATCGAAAGCCAGCAGACTCCGTTCCTCGGGGTAAGGTGGGAGCTGTGTCATTTGTTCGATCCAAGGCTTGTCGCTTTCAAATTCATCCTTAATGGGCGGCTTGGCGCAACTTGCCAGTAATGCGATGCAACACAGAATCACTACCCGTTTCATATCGTGGTCAAGTCGTTTTGTAACGATGCACGGGTATCGAGATCTAAAATTTTGGTCGATGTGTGATAGGCTGCATGATCGATGCCCATACTAAGTGCAGCGCCCTGTCGGAAATCTTGAATCATTGCAGGCGTTAATTCAAACCGCAGAAAATGAACCGATGAAGTTTTTTCAGCATTTTCCCGCTCCAGATCTTCGTCGGCAATCGCATAAACCGGAGCATGACCGCCAATTCTCACCCATACCGTATCTTCAATGCCGATAAGTACGGCCAGTTGTGCTGCACGTACCGCAGGATCGGGGTATTCGATCATCATCGTTGCCTTCCAATTATGTCCGTCGGGTATCAACGGTGTGTAAGCATCAAGTTCATGAATAATCTCATCTTCCTGAAATATTTTTTCCACATGCAGCATTTCTTGAATCTGATAGCGAATCGTTAGCGCATCTTCAAAAATCAACGTGATATTTTCGCCTAAGGCAATTTTGCGCGACTTCTTGTGTGCCATGACTTGCGTGCGGAAATCTTGCCGGATTTTGGCGTATGCTTCCAATGTCAATAGGTTATCGCGAGTTATCGCGGAGGATCGTTTTGCATCGACTTCAGTAGATCCTGAAGCCGGTGAAATTGTTTTTGCAGCGGACGAATAATCATTATTATCCATGTCGTAAGCCATACGTAATAGTGTTAGCGGATGCAGTTTTTGCGCTTTGCCGCCGCCCATGCCTTGTTCGATATGCCGGGCGGCGATCGCGCAATCCGAGCTGATAAAGTCCGGATCGGATTCTGCCATTTGCCTAAAAACAGGGCGACCGATTTTCATCGAATCGGAAAAAAATTCGCTTTTTACTCCCCAAGTGCCGTCATGGCCTGAACACCGCTCAACGGTGGTGATTTGCGTATCGGGAATTAACTGCAAAATATCGCGGGTCTTCTTGCCGAAGTTTTGCACGCGCTGATGGCATGGCACATGATACGCCACTTTGCCCAGCGGCTTCTTGAAATCGGTTTTAAGCAAACCATCCTGATTTCTTAACGCCAGATATTCAAACGGATCGAACATTGCTGCCGCGACTGCTTGAACAGCTTCATCAACGGGAAACAGCAATGGCAATTCCTGTTTGTACATGAGGGTACAGGAAGGCACCGCGGAAAGAATGGCATAGCCTTCTTGCGCCAATTTTAATAAGGGTGGAATGTTTTGGTTTTTGAGCGCTTCGACGGCTTTCAAATCGCCAAGTTCCAGTTTCGGCATACCGCAACAGGCTTCTTTTTCAACCAAGCGTGCCGGTATTTCGTTGTGCGCTAAAATTTTCAATAAATCATGACCGATGCCCGGTTCGTTGTAATTTATGTAACATGTAGCATAAATCGCCACTTTCCCGGGTGCGCGCGCGCCGTTGACTACCGCAAATGAGCCGTCGGGTTTTGCAGTGTCGCGAAATCTGCCGGATGCATATTCGGGCAGTTTCCTATCGGCATGGATGCCTAGCATGCTATCCATGGCCTTGCGTACAGCCGGCGTGTTATTCAATGCATTGACGGCATGCACGACTACCGGGATCGATGCCAGCTTGCCCACCGCATCGGTGCTGGAAAGCAATTTGTCGCGAAATCCAGTGCCATTGTTGTTGTATTTGACCGCTTTCGCGCGCAGCATCAAATGCGGAAAATCGATGTTCCACTCATGCGGCGGTACATATGGACATTTGGTCATAAAGCACATGTCGCAGAGATAGCAGTGATCAACGACTTCCCAAAATTTTTTTTTATCGACACCGTCCACTTCACCGGTTGTGCCTTCATCGATTAAATCAAACAAGCGCGGAAATGCGGTGCAAAGATTGACGCAACGGCGGCAGCCATGACAAATATCAAAAACACGCTCCAGCTCCTGATGCAAGGTGGATTCGTTATAAAAATCGGGGTTCTTCCAATCGATCGGGTGGCGTTTGGGAGCTTCGAGACTGCCTTCGCGAGTAGACATGATGGAAATCCTGCAAGTAGAACGGGTTGTCAATCAACAATAATGGGATTTATCCGGAATCAAACGGATAAATCCCCGACATCACTGACCGGAATTAATCGGCCAAGCCGTCTAAAGCACGTTGAAAACGATTGGCATGAGAGCGCTCAGCTTTTGCCAATGTCTCAAACCAATCGGCGACTTCATCGAAACCTTCGTCACGTGCGGTTTTGGCCATACCGGGGTACATGTCGGTGTATTCGTGAGTTTCCCCAGCAATAGCGGTTTTCAGGTTGTCGCGGGAAGATCCGAACGGCATACCGGTAGCCGGATCACCGCAACTTTCCAAATATTCCAAATGACCATGCGCGTGTCCGGTTTCGCCTTCCGCCGTTGAACGAAATACAGCAGCGACATCGTTTTGACCTTCCACGTCAGCTTTTGCCGCAAAATACAAATAACGGCGATTCGCTTGAGATTCACCCGCAAACGCGGCTTTTAGGTTGCCTTCTGTTTTAGAGCCTTTGAGTTGCATTTTTGTCTCCTTTTTATGGTGATAAGTAATTATAGTTTTTATTGATGAATAGCATACTTACGGAACACGCACGACTTAAGTGACTAAACGACAGCATGGGGTAATGAATTGGCGCTGTGTTAATGCCTTTTCAAGCCGATCAGTCAATGAGTGAGTGCGCGAAAATACAAGATCCAATCCGTGCTGGGAGACTATCGAAGGGTTGGGGTATTGTCAACCGTATGAGTACAACTGGAGAGCCGGAATATTTTATTGTAAAACGAATCTTGCAAAGAAAGTAATAATCGTAG
>JAMXAE010000204.1 GCA_024281695.1 Nitrosomonas sp.
AGGCAATCGTTACATTAACAGTATTGCTGGTGCAGTAATTCCGGTCTTCACCAAGCTGTAAGAAGACGAGCAAAAAAAACCGGTACACCACTGTCAGAAGGCAGTTGGTGTACCGGTTTTTTTTTGATATCTCAGGCAGGTTTCAATTTGAAACGAAAGAGAAGAAAGCTATGCAGCATAATCCTGGATTTTTGCAATTAGTAGAGCAAGCAAGAAAGCGGATAAAAGAGTGTACGGTGGCTGATGTACAGGCAAGATTGGCGAAAGGAGAACAATTTCATTTAATTGATGTGCGAGAAGATCATGAATTTTGGATTGATCATGCTGTTGGAGCAAGACATTTAGGAAAAGGCATTATTGAGCGCGATATTGAGATGGTGATACCCGACAAGCAAGCGCCTATTGTGTTGTATTGCGGTGGAGGCTATCGCTCGGTTTTGGTTGCGGATGTACTACAACAAATGGGGTATATCAACGTGATTTCAATGGATGGTGGGATCAAAGCGTTACGTGAAGCGGGATTCCCGTTAGAAAAGGATAAGTCAATATAACGAAAAGAAACTGATATTTTTAATAGGATTTATTGTGAGTATTGGATGACTTTGAATTGACGCTTATAGAATTGTCGGCAATCATATGCGCTCTTTCCAGTGGCAGTGTTTCCCCACGGAAGAAACTAGGTTCATGGAAATTCCACCACATCATCAGTGGAATTCCAAATAATAGAGCGACCACGCCAATTAGAAATACCGCACCTATTCCTGCAATTGAACCACTCGATCCGTAACCGGGGTCCATCATGTTCCATGCTTGTAAAGTGCCAACGGTAATCAAAACTAAAGATGCTATTGCCGGCAAAATGACTTGGGATAGCGCTGTGTGCCAGTGATTAAATGCCGTGCGATGAAAATAAAGTACGCAAGCGAGTGCTGCAACGGTGTAATAGGTACATACCGCTATGCTTACACTCTGAATAGTATCTTCAACGATGGACTCACTGATTAGACTCAGTGTAATATATATAACCAAAGTCATCAAACCGATAGTCCAAGTCGCAAACTTTGGTGTTTGGGTTGTTTGATTAACCGAAGAGAAATGCCGGGGAATGGCCTGATATGTAGCCATAGCCAATGCAGCGCGTGCGGAAGGCATAATCGTCGACATAGTGGCTGAGAAAGCTGAGATTGCGATAATCAAAGCGGCTATCAGTGTGCCATTTGATCCAATCATGTTCGTTGCCAGCACGGTAACTATTGAATCAATATTTTCTTTGGCGGTCAGGCTGGCATTGTCTTGTGTGTCGATCCCGGCATAAGCGAGAGCAGCGGTCGCAAAAACGACATAGGTGATTACGGTAATTACCATGGCTATAATCCCGCTGCGCCCCGCCTGTTCTGAATTGCCGCTGGTTTCTTCTGACATTGCCAATGATGCATCAAATCCCCAGAAGATAAAAAGCGCGACAAGGAATCCATGAAGGAAAGCATCAAAAGATGAAATTGCAAATGGATTGAACCACTCCAGCGACAATGGCGCAGCGGTACTGACCGTATTTCCTTGTGCGACATTAAAAAACAAGATCGCCGCAAGAGACAGAAGTAAGCCATATTGCAAAATAGTTAAGATCAGCGTAGTGCGGGAAGATTCTTCAGCACCCAACGCAGTCAGATAAGTTGTACTAAGAATAAATAAAATGGCGACAGTAAATTGAAACCAAGGTGAAATTTCTGCCAGATTCAGCAAAATTGCCATTGAATTAACGATGATTTGGGTAGCCGCCACTCCAGCCAGTATGCTTGCTAATAACAATGACCAACCACCCAGCCAGCCAAATCGCGGGCCGATGGCTTTAGCGCCCCAAGTGAAAACGGTACCGGAATCAGGTGCTGAGGTTGTCAGATGTTTATAAGATAACGCAACGAAAAACATGGGAATGACTGATATCATCAATACGATCGGCAATTGATAGCCGCTCTCAGAAGCACCATGCCCGAGTGCGCCGGTTAAAGAATACGCTGGTGCCGTAGCTGCTAGACCGATCGTGACGGCAGCCGATTGCGACACCGATCCTTTCTTCAATCCTTTGGTTTTAAGCCCGTGCATTGTGGTCTCTTCGTGCATTTGTTATCTCGTAATTTTTGAGGTGAGAAGCAGTGGTTTTTTTGCTGCGCTGGAAAGTAGCAAAGAATGGAAAAGTAGTCAAAAAGATAGTGGGTGGATACTAAATCAAACATAGGCAATGCCCGTGTGGAAAAGCTCAGGCAGATTGATATTCTGGGAATTGTAATTGCTATCGGCAGCCAATATCGCTAAGTTGCCGATAGAAATTTCACCGCTATCCAACAGGGTGACATAAGGGGATATGTCAGATTCTTCCGGATCGGTACCAAATAAATTCTTCCACAGTAACATGACAATATCATCGTGATCGCTGAGCCCCGTTGCATTAATCGCGAATTCGCCTAATTGCTCATAGCTCAATCCCTGGTCCAACTCAGACAACCCGATGCCAACATAAGTTTGGTTGGAAACGGAGGCTGCGCCAAACACAGCACCCAGCAGTTTTGCAACTTTGCCGGCATGCTCATCCAAATCCAAGGCAAGCTTGTAATCATTAAATTCTAGTCGTTCAATATTGATCAATTTATCTTCATTGTCAGATTCGTTCTTTTCAGAGAGAATGTAGCCATTGGATGTTTGTTGCAAAGAAAATTGATTCCGGGCCGATTCCACGATAACCGTATCGATTCCTAAACCGCCATCCAGGTTATTACTACCATTGTTTCCGATCAGAATGTCATTACCTTGACCGGCAATAACATTCTCAATCGTTACATCATCGGCGATCCAAACATTCGGTATGGGTAATCCTAGATCGACGCCATTGGTTTGAACGTAGACCGATTGACCGATAATAGAACCGCTTGCAGGATTCAAGTCGAAAAGACTTGGGATTGCGCCGGTATAAAGGATGGTATCGGAAGAGCCGTCTGCATCCCATATGGTTTCATGGTAGGTTTCGACGTCAGTGTATATATAAGTGTCATCACCATCGTGATAATCATCATTGGCACCGTAGAGGTATTGCGCGGCGGTAATATCCAGTACCATGGGCGTCGTCGGATGAAAAGAAAAGCCTGTTCCTTCATCACCCTCAAGGTTGGCATAGGTATAGCTCATGATGGTATAGCTAACCTTATCAAGGGTGTCCGGAAGTACGTATTCGAATGAATCATCGGAATCGCTGAAAGGATGCTTCAGACCGAGTGCGTGGCCGATTTCATGCAAAATGGTTTCAAAAGACATACTGCCGGGATTCCAGTCTTCAACATTGAGCTGACCTTGCGTGTTGATCCAGATATCGCTCGCCGCGGGGCTGTTGGACGGCAAATAAGACCAAGCTAAAGTTAATTCATCAGAATCAAAAGTATACGCTGGACGAATATCGCCAACCGCTTCGGGAGTTTCTGCGACCTGAACAAATTCAATATCCGCGACATTGGCCCATTGCTGCAAAGCTTTTTCAAAATTAGTCCGATCCGTACTGGCCAATGGTTTAAACGCAGTGCTCCAAGGTTCGCCATTTCCAAATGGAGATCCATACCCGTTAAAATAGGAAGACCACAATAATCCGCTGTTGCTAGCCGGAAAGCTGTATGAAATGGTGTCGTCTTTCCAATATGTCCCACCCAGCAATGCATTAACGCTCGCATCATCGGCGAAATCAGAGTAACGGATATCGCTGGATTCGAAAGGGGATGGCATTAATGAGCCTCAATGTAGATTAAGTCGCAATGAGATATTTTTGATCAGATTAAGTTTCAACACTATTCATGTCTATAGCAATCTCAATCCATACTTTCTTCATGTTTTTCCACAGAAAAACGATACCCGGAACCCCTTACCGTTTGCACCAAATTTTCCTTTCCTGCGGACTCAAGAATTTTCCGTAAGCGGCGGATATGAACGTCGACGGTGCGATCCTCGATAAAAACATGATCCCCCCAAATTCGATCCAGCAGCTGAGTGCGGGTATGTACACGTTCTTTATACACCATCAGAAAATGCAGTAAACGGAATTCTGTCGGTCCCAAGACAAGTTCCATAGACCACGTGGAATCATGACTCATCCGCGCATATGCGCGGTGTGTAACGGGATCAAGCTTCAAACCGCCGATCTCAATGATTTCATCCGACATTTCCGGCAATCTCCGGCGCAGCACCGCCTTAATGCGTGCAATCAATTCGCGCGACGAAAAAGGCTTGGTGATGTAATCATCCGCCCCGGCATCCAATCCGGTGATCTTGTCGCCTTCTTGCGTACGGGCGGTCAGCATGATGATGGGAATATCTTTGGTACGAGATTCCCGTCGCAGTTTCTTGGCAAAATCAACGCCACTCATATCGGGCAGCATCCAATCAAGCAATATCAGATCCGGCAACGCATCGTTGGATAGCTTGTTGGCTTGTGACACACTATCCGCGTATAAAACCGAGTAACCGGCTTGTTTTAAATTCAGCGCGATCAATTCCTGGATGGCTGGTTCATCTTCAACAACCAGTATTTTGGCGGTCATCGGTTACCTCGTTCTAATCTCATCAAGACACAACGTGATTTTACAACCGAATCTATCAACGGTATCCATGAAATATCGTTTTGCTGAGTAATCGTGTTCAATCCGCTTCGCGTTCCGGGTTGCAGCAATGAAGCGCAGTATTTGCCACCTCTATTCTACGGAGAACAACACCGGTAAACGGGTTAGACCGGAATATTACAATTTTTCTTACTATCCACGGGGCAATTCTATACCACGTAGTCTTCGATACAATGTAACAGCATACGAGTCTGTCATACCTGGAGGGTATCCCGAATTTTGTGTAAACGGTGTTATGTTCAATGGATAGGCATTCGCTCCTCGAACATAATGGTAAAC
>JAMXAE010000205.1 GCA_024281695.1 Nitrosomonas sp.
ATCCGCATTTGTTAAACGGCTCAATGCATTGCTATTACTTAAATCATGAATTTCAGAGCAATTCTTTTGGATAACTACTAAAATACTGCTTGCTATTCAGAAAGATAATATAGATTCTGAAACTTCTTCTTAATCTTGATGTCTTTATTATGTGTTTATTTGAAATAATGTATCGCTGTATGAAGTAATCAGGCAATTCGTGCGTAAATCAGAAAATAATCCGGTAGTTGATGCGGTTAGAAGCTATCAAGCAAAATTACTTGTGCCGTTCGCTGTGTTAGGCATTAGAACGGATGAAGATTGGTTGACTGATATTGATTACTTACCGCTAAATACGCCGATCATGCCACCACAAACTTTATTGGCAAAAGAGGTATGCCGGCAATTACAGGCTTATTTGATTGAACCGAATTTTATGTTTGATTTAAGTTTGCATATTAGTGGTACTGTACACCAGCAGCGCGTTTGGCAAGCGATTCAAGCAATTCCTAGCGGTAGAACGGCTAGTTATGCAGAAATTGCTTCGCAACTACATTCAGCTCCTAGAGCAGTCGGGCGTGCTTGCGGGGCCAACAAACTTCCAATTGTTATTCCTTGTCATCGCGTCATCGCTAAAAATGGCGGATTAGGGGGATTTATGAATGCAAGTGATGGTGATCCTTTAGAAATTAAACGATGGTTGTTGCGTCATGAGAGCACCTGAAATTAATGCGAGTTTGCTTGATGAATTTTCCGATGCTTTATGGCTGGAAGATGGTTTGTCGCGCAATACATTGGATAGCTACCGTAATGATTTGCAACTTTTCAGTGCATGGTTAAAAAAGCGTAACCCCGATGACAACGCTTTAACGAGCGCAACACGCTCTGATTTACTTAATTTTCTAGAATCACGAGTCCTGGATAAAATAAAAGCAAGTACTGCAAGTCGTGAATTGTCGAGTTTGAAGCGTTTTTACCGTTATTTGTTGCGTCAAGGCAAGATTACCATCGACCCGAGCCTGAATATCGAAACACCTAAAATGCAACGCCATCTGCCCGAGACTCTTACCGAAATCGAAGTCGAGCAATTGCTCAATGCTCCCGATATCAAGGCGCCGCTTGGCTTGCGTGATCGTGCGATGCTGGAAGTTTTGTATGCAAGCGGTTTAAGAGTATCGGAATTAATCAATTTGAAATACTCACAAATCAGTCTGGATATGGGCATACTCAAAGTTCTGGGTAAGGGAAAAAAAGAGCGGCTTGCGCCTTTAGGTGAAGAGTCATTGGAATGGTTGAGTCGTTATACTCGTGAAGCCAGACCAACACTATTAACGGGCATTGTAACCGATACCATCTTTGTTACCACCCGTGGCGCAGCAATGACACGCCAAGCTTTTTGGTATCTAATCAAGCGGTATGCTCACCAAATCGGAATAACAAAACAATTATCACCGCACACTTTGCGTCATGCATTTGCTACCCATTTATTAAATCATGGTGCTGACTTGCGCGTAGTGCAATTGCTTTTAGGTCATGCAGATATATCGACAACCCAAATTTACATACATATTGCACGTGAGCGCTTAAAGCAGTTACATGCCGCGCATCATCCGCGCGGATGAAAATTTATTTTTTGGCAAGCAATAGATACAAAGCCAGAATACCAAGGCTGATAAAAGCAATCAGCGACCAATCAGGAATCTTAAGCGATAAGAATTCCCAATCCGCATTAGCACAATCACCATTGGCTTCAAACATTCCAGGCCACCATTGTGCAATAGGCAATGCATTTAGAAATGCTTCTTCCGGGCTGATGCCACATTCGAATGATTCCGGATACCGAATCAACCAAGCATGTCTTGCAGCAATTGTTGCCCCTATAAATGCGAAAAATGTTAGAAAAAAACCATAAATACGGCATCCGATCAATCTAGGCTTATGAAGTAATGCTAGGCATGCCGTAATGCCAAGCATCCAATAAGCAAGCCTTTGCGCAACACAAAGCGGGCATGGCAATAATCCTTCCACATGTTGCAGATATTGCGCATAACCGAGCAATAAGACGCAACTAAGCAGAATTAATGAAAATAATAGCTTCATATAGTTTTCTAATGGCATTGCGGCACGAGAAGAAATAATGATTGATGTAATTTAAATCAATAGAATTAAGATGATTTTTGTAGCTTGTTCATTAAAATAATCTGTAACTCATCGTTTATCCAGGCTTTTCTCGGGATCGCCCAAAGTTTCGCATGTGCAAAACTTTTGCACTGTAGTGCATTTTCTTCCGGCATAAGTACAGCATCTGCTTCTGGAAATTCAATCTCATTAGATTTAAACAAATGGTGTTCCCGATAATCATGTAATTGCGCGTTTAATCCTGATTTATTTACGAGATCGAAAAACCATTGCGTATTTTCATCGTCGGCAATGGCGTGCAACTTTTTATTCTTGAAATCAGCGATTGGTTGCTGAAGTGTTGAATTAAGCACATTGTAAGCCGTTTCATTAATTAGCTTCATGTTATAGATATTACCTTGCCAATCCAAGTTATTCTGACGATTCGGTTTTGCGCTCGTAATGATAATACTTGCTTTAGCTAAATGCTGGAGGCCCAAACGTAAAGGTCCTGCCGGAAGCAGCAATCCATTACCATAGCTTTGTGAATTTAAATCAACGATAACTATTTCAATATCGCGTTCAAGACGGAAGTAAGGCAAGCCATCCGTGCAGATGATAACATTACAAGTTGGATGAGCATTTAACAGCGCGCGCGCCACGGCAATTCGATTGCCACCAATCCAGACAGGACAAGATTCTCCGCAATGCTGTACCAATAAAAATGTTTTACTATCGACATCATAGGGAACATTGCGAACGGTAACGGCACGAGGTGATCCGGGATAATCTGAATTTCCGCAGGTAATGATTCCAGGTGTATACCCATGCCTTAATAAAGTATCAACGATCCAAAGTAATAATGGCGGTTTGTTGTGATCCGCAACACTAAGGCTATCAACTACAATGACAGGCACAGGAAGTTTAACTGATGACAGGATCTCTAACCAATAGCACAGTTTTTTTATCGACAGAAAACAACTGTATAAAATGCTGAGCGGCCATAAAATAAAATGAAGAGGTGTAATTCGATACCAATAAAGCTCGGATAATTTCATACTGAAAATTTAATTCAAATTAAGCTGCTAACGTTATATACGATTAAAATTTTGCATATCACCCACATGCTTTGCAAGATTTATGTAAAGATTCATGCGCTAATACAGGATAAAGTTTAATCCGTCTAGAATCAATCTCCACCGATATTTCAGGCGTACTAACAAATTTTAGCTAAAAAATGGCAATGAGATTAAATCGATTACTTATTCCAACAGCATCGTCCGATGATAAACCCAAAAAGCCACATCGCATTGCTTATACAGATTGGGGAGATTCGCAGAATCCGCATGTTGTTATCTGTGTTCATGGCTTAACTCGCAATTGCCGTGATTTCGATTATCTTGCCAATGTGTTACAAAACGATTTTCGGGTAATTTGCGCAGACGTGGTCGGTCGCGGCCAAAGCGATTGGCTGGAGCATGCGCACGATTATGACCATTATCCTTTGTATCTTTCGGATGCCATTTCTTTAGTGGCGCATATTCAATCGCAATATAAGAAGCCGATCATCTTGGATTGGATTGGTATATCCATGGGCGGATTAATCGGTATGATCCTGGCGATACAACCTGACATTCCCGTTTCAATTAATAAACTTGTCATTAGTGATATTGGCCCGTTAATTCCTGCGAGCGCGCTGAAAAGGATTGCAGAATATGTTGGTAAAGATCCGCATTTCAAAAGTTTTGACGAATTTAGAGCTTATATGAAATTGATTTCTATATCATTTGGTCCGTTAACAGAATAACAATGGACTCATTTGGCAATTCATAGCGTACGTGAATACCCTGATGGCTCATTTGGTTTTCGATACGATCCAAGAATCGCGATCAGCTTTAAAGAGCATGAAATTAAAGATATCGATTTATGGGCTCAATGGGATATGTTGACAGTTCCAACCTTAGTACTACGCGGAACAGAATCCGATATCTTGTCGACAGAAACAGCCGCACAAATGAAAATTCGCGGCCCTAAAGCTAAAGTGGTTGAATTTATTGGTATCGGGCATTCGCCCATGTTAGTGGATGCAGAGCAAATTGACATAGTTCGCGATTTTATAATCTAATAATTTGCTGGACCTCATGAGAGAATTCCAAATATTGTAATGATTGCAATGAAGCAAAAAATATTATCGCACTTCCTCTATTGTTTATTGATGTCTGCTACTATGACAGGCTGCGTATCAGCAACCGTCACGCTCGTGAATCTTGGTTTTAGCGAAAGTTTCATTAACGCATGGTTAGATTCATGGCAAATTGCATTTCCGATTGGCTTTGTATTATTGCTTTTGCTGTCGTCATTATTTCGACGTTTTGTAAACTTCATAGTCGATAGATAAATGTGCTGAGTTTGTTCTGATTTTCATGGAATCTAAAGTTTCGTAAACTGAAGATATGGAAAGGAGGATGAAGATAAAAATACCTCGCACACGCTATAGTCAGGAATTCCAGGGGCGGTAATTAGTTAAGTTTTTAAAGGAAATGGATCAATGCTGATTGAAGCTGAAATCTTCAATTCACCAATAAATATAAGCAAGTTAATTTTAATTTTGTTGTTAACACTCTTGCGCCTTGCTAAAATACGCCGTTATTTTTCAAACAAACCTACCAATTTTAATGCCTTTAAACACGGAACAAGAATATGAAAATGATTAAGAACATAGTTATGCTTGCAGCGCTTTTTACCGTTGCGCCGGTTATTTTAGCTGATGACGAGGATAACCCTCCTCCAGCAGCAGT